>DAOUAK010000028.1:0-17845 GCA_034433695.1 Chloroflexia bacterium | reverse complement strand
AGTCCAACGACCTCTACACCACCGACGGCACCACCGACGACTGGTCCTACGGGGAACTGGGGATCGCTTCCTACACCTTTGAAATGGGCACCCAGTTTTTCCAGGCCTGTACTACCTTTGAGAATACCATCTGGCCGGCCAACCGGCCGGCCCTGCTGTATGCCTTTACGGTGGCCGATACGCCCTATATGACCGCCTACGGCCCCGATGCGCTGAATGCGGTCACGAACCCGCCCTCCGTCCCCCAGGGCCAGCCGGTCCAACTGACGGCGAGGATCGACGATACCCGCCGGCGCTACGACCCGGCCCAGAACATCGCTGCGGCGGAATACTTCGTCCTGCCGCTGCACGGCCAGACGCCACCGGGTGACCCCGGTACCGGCACCCCGATGTCCCCTCAGGACGGCTCCTGGAACTCGACCATCGAGGACGTCGTGGCCACGGTGGATACTTCGGGGTTGACGCCCGGAGACTATATCATCGCCCTCCGCGGCAAGGACGCGGGCAACAATTGGGGTCCCTTCACCGCCGTCTTCCTCACCGTAGAGCCGCCGGCCCAGTGCGACCCGGTGCAAATCCTGGAGGTCCTCACCTCCACCGCCGGCTGCGCCGTCTCCTTCTCCGCCTCCCTGAGCGGCACCGCTCCCTTCTCCTACCTCTGGGATTTCGGCCCCTTCGGCACCTCCACCCAGCCCGACCCCACGGTGAATTTTGTCCTCCCCGGCACCTACCCCTACACCCTTACGGTGAGCAACTGCGGGGGGCAGTATAGCGACGCCTTCAGCGGCACCGTCACCGTGGACTGCTGCGTCCCGCCCGAAAACGCCTCCTTCACCTACACCCCCGCCCCGCCGGTGGCCGGGGAGCCGACCGTCTTTACCGGCACGGCGGAGAGCAACCGGCCGCTTTCCTACACCTGGGATTTCGGCGACGGCAGCCGGGGGAGCGGCAACCCCGTCACCCACACCTACGCCGCCGGGGGCGACTACACCGTGCGGATGACGGCGACGAGCGAGTGTGGGGAGGCGGTGGCCCAGGAGACGCTTTCGGTCTGTGCCCCGGCGGCGAATGCTTCCTTCACCTGGACGCCGGTCACGCCGACGGTGGGAGCGTGGGTGTACTTCCACGGGCAGGGTTCGGGCACGCCGCCGCTTTCCTACGCCTGGGACTTTGGGGACGGCGGGAGCGGGAGCGGGGCGAACGTCTCGCACCGCTACCTGGAGGCGGGGGAGTATACCGTGGTGCTGACCCTGACCAACGCCTGCGGCCGGCAGGTGGTCTCGCACGTCCTCACGGTTCTGCCCGTTCAGCCGCCGTGCGATCCGGTGCACGATGCCGCCTTCGAGTGGACGCCGGCGTTCCCCTATGTGGGTGAGGTGGTGACCTTCACCGGGAGCGCGGCCGGCGACCCGCCGATCACCTACACGTGGGCTTTCGGCGACGGGGCGCAGGGGAGCGGGGCGGAGGTCACGCACACCTACGCCACGAGCGGGACCTACACCGTGGTGATGACGGCGACCAACTGCCAGACCCACACCGCCGTGGTGAGCCATACGCTCCAGGTGCTCGCCCCCGAGGTCTGCGATCCGGTGCACGATGCCACCTTCGGGTGGGTGCCGGAGTTTCCCTATGTGGGGGAGGTGGTGACCTTCACCGGGAGCGCGGCCGGCGACCCGCCGATCGTCTACACGTGGGATTTCGGCGACGGGGCGCTGGGAAGCGGGGCGGAGGCCACGCACACCTACGCCACGAGCGGCACCTACACCGTGGTGATGACGGCGGCCAACTGCCAGACCCACACCGCCGTGGTGAGCCATACGCTCCAGGTGCTCGCCCCTGGGGTCTGCGTCCCGGCCCATGACGCGGCCATCTCCTTCGCGCCGGCCGCGCCGCTCATCTTCCAGCCCGTCCTCTTCACCGCCACGGTCTCGGGGGATGCGCCCTTTACCTACACCTGGTCCTTCGGCGATGAAGGCGTCGCCTCGGGCTATCCCACGGCCACCCATGTCTACGGGCTGCCCGGGGTGTACACCGTGGCCCTGACCGTGACCAACTGCGGTGGGAGCGGCCTGGATGTGGCCCTTCGTGTCCTGGAGGTCGGGGCCTATCGCATCTACCTGCCCGTGGTATTGCGCTCGTGGTAACATGGCAGGGGTGGCCCTGCTATAGAGGGGTGGAGATGGAGCGCCGGGATCCTTCGACCGTACTCACTCTGCCGGCGACGGTGCAAAAGGTCCTGGAGCGAATGCGACAGGAGGAAGAAGCCCTGGCAGCCGAACCGGCCTGTCAGGAACTTCTGGAGCGCCTGTCCGCGCATTCTTCGCCGGAGGCGCTGGAGCGGGTGCGCCGGGCTTATGTCCTGGCCAAAGTGGCCCACGAGGGTCAGTGCCGTGTCTCCGGCGAACCGTACTTTGAGCATCCCCTGGCGGTGGCCCGCATTTTGCTGGATATGGAACTGGATGCCGACACGGTGGCGGCGGCTCTTCTCCACGACGTTGCCGAGGACACGGTGGTTCCCCTGGAGGAAATTACCCGGCAGTTCGGTTCGGAGGTGGCGGCTCTGGTGGACGGCGTGACCAAGATCACCCGCCTGGAGGAGATGCCGCTGAGCGACGAGCAGGCCTATAACCTGCGCAAGGTCTTCCTGGCCATGAGCCAGGACCTGCGGGTGATCCTGCTGAAACTTGCCGACCGGCTGCACAACATGCGCACCCTGGAGGCGATGCCGGAGGAGACTCGGCGAAAGAAGGCCGAAGAGACGATAGAGATCTATGCCCCGCTGGCCCACCGTCTGGGCATGTGGCCGGTCAAGACCGAACTGGAGGACCTGGCCTTTCGCTATTTGAACCCCCAGGCTTACCAGGAGATCGTCCGGGGACTAGAGAGCCGCCGGCCGGCCCGGGAGCGCATCTTGCGCGAGGTGGTGCAGACCCTCCGCCGGGCTTTGCTGGAGGCCGGCGTCGAGGCGGAAATTCAGCAGCGGGTCAAGGGGATCTACTCCACCTATTCCAAAATGCAACGCCGGGGGCAGAGTCTGGAGCGCATCTACGATATCCTGGCCGTGCGTATCATCGTTTCCGAAGTCCGCGACTGCTACACGGCGCTGGGGGTGGTCCACAACCTCTGGCGGCCGATCCCCGGTCAGTTCGACGACTATATCGCCACCCCCAAGGAGGGCATCTACCGCTCGCTCCATACCACGGTGCTCTACCGGGGCACCCAGCCGCTGGAGGTCCAGATTCGCACCTGGGAGATGCACCGCGAAGCCGAGTACGGCGTTGCCGCCCACTGGCGTTACAAGGAGGGCGGGCAGGTAGACCGTTCCTTTGAGGAAAAACTGGCCTGGCTCCGGGAGACGATGGCCTGGCGACAGGAAATGAGCGATGCCCGGGAGTATGTGGAGACGGTCAAGACGGAGGTCTTCCAGAACCGCGTCTATGTGTTCACCCCCAAGGGGGACATCAAGGACCTGCCGGCCGGGGCCACCCCTCTGGACTTTGCCTATAGCATCCACAGCGAGGTAGGCCATCGCTGCATCGGAGCGCGGGTCAACGGCCGCTGGGTGCCGCTGGGCTATCGCCTGAAGACGGGCGATGTGGTGGAAATCCTCACCTCCAAAGGAGAAAAAGGCCCCAGCCAGGACTGGCTCAATCTGGTCGTCTCCCCCTCGGCCCGCGCCCACATCCGCCGCTGGTTCAAGAAGCGGGAGCGGGAGGAGAACATCGCCCGAGGGCGAGAGATGCTGGAGCGGGAGTTCCGTCGGCTGGCTATGGAACTGGACCTCAAAGACCTGACCCAGCGCCTCGGCTATGCCCGGACCGACGATATGCTGGCTGCCATCGGCTACGGCGACCTCAGCATCCACCAGGTGCTTTCCAAACTTCCTCCGCCCAGGGATGAGGTTCAGGTCCTGTCTCCTCCGCCGGCCGTGCCGCCGGCCCCGGCCCGTCCCGGCATTCGGGTCCGCGGGGAAAGCGGCTTCCTGACCCGACTGGCCCGCTGCTGTCAGCCGGTGCCCGGCGACCCCATTATCGGTTACATCACCCGCGGTCGGGGAATCACCATCCACCGCGCCGACTGCCGGAACATCCACCCGGCCGAAGGCGAACGCCTGATCGAGGTGGATTGGGGGCCGGGCGGGGATCAGCAGCGTTACCCGGTGCAGGTGCGGATCGAGGCGCTGGACCGGGTGGGCCTCCTGCGGGACATTTCCAGCCTGGTGGCCGACCACAGGGTCAACATGGCCTCGGTGCGGGTGGATCGGGAGGAGGGCGGGGCAGCCTCCTTCCACCTGGTCCTGGAGGTAACCAGTCTGGACGAACTGAGTGCGCTCCTCTCCCGGCTGAACCAGATTCCCAACGTGCTGGGAGTCTGGCGGGAGGCCGGAAACGGGGGATCGGGAGGGAGGGGTTAGGCCGTGTATCGCCTGGAACTGCAAGGGGTAGGCAAGCGTTACGGCCGGCTGCACGTCTTCCGAGACCTAGTGGCGGAGGTGGAGAGCGGCCAGGTGCTGGTGGTGGCCGGCCGCAACGGATCCGGCAAGTCCACCTTGCTCCGCATCATCGCCGGCCTGGCCCGGCCGACGTGGGGGCAAGTGCTTTTTTATCGGGATGGCCGGCTCCTTTCCCCCGAAGAACGCCGCCGACAAATCGGCCTGGTGGCGGTAGATGTATCCCTGTACGGTGAACTGACCGGCTGGGAGAACCTCGCCTTCTTTGCCCGCCTGCATGGGTGTCCTTTGACACCGGAGGAGGGGGAAAGTCTCCTGAAGGATGTAGGCCTGGCCGGCAGAGGGGATGACCTGGTACAGAACTATTCCTCGGGGATGCGCCAGCGCCTCAAGTACGCCTGCGCCCTATTACACCGGCCGGCCTTGCTCCTCCTGGACGAGCCTGGGGCCAACCTGGACGAGGCCGGCCGGGCCATCGTGGAGGAGTTCATCGCCCGTCAGCGCCGGCACGGTCTGGTCGTGCTGGCCACAAACGATGTCCGCGAGGTGGCCTATGGGGACGTGGTATTACGCCTGGGGGGAGGAGGATGAGAGAAAGCCGGCTCTGGCTCCTGGCGGCGTGGGCCATCTGCGCCAAGGACCTGCGGGCCGAGTTCCGCACCCGCTACGCCCTGAGTGCCATCGGCCTCTTTGCCGTAACCACGCTGACGGTAGTGAGTTTTTCCCTGGGCCCCTTCGGGCTCAGCCGGGACCTTCTGGGAGCGCTCCTGTGGGTGGTGCTATTTTTCTCGGCTATGGCCGGCCTTTCCCGCGCCTTTGTCCACGAGGAAGAGTCCCATACGGCTCCGGCGCTACGACTGGCCGCGCCGCCGGGCGCGGTGTACCTGGGCAAGTTCCTCTTCAACCTCCTCCTTCTGCTGTCGCTGGAGGCGGTGGTGCTGCCCCTTTTCGTCGTCCTGATGGGGCTGGAGGTGGGAAGCCCGGGTGCCTTTTTCCTCGTCCTGGTGCTGGGTGACCTGGGACTGGCCGGGGTGACCACAGTGGTGGCGGCGATGGTGGCCCAGGCCGGCGCACGGAGCGCACTCTTCACCGTGCTTTCTTTTCCTCTGCTCCTGCCGCTTCTGGTGAGCAGCATCGAGGGGACTCGTCTGGCGTTGCAAGGGGCCGGCCTGGGCGCCGTCTGGCCATCCTTGCAGGTGTTGCTGGCCTATGGCGTGGCCCTGTTCACGGCCTCGCTCATGCTGTTTCCGTTGATCTGGATCGAACATTGATCGCCGGAGATGAGGTGATGGGTCGCGTTTTCCTGAAGTTGAGGAACGGGTTGAGCGCCCTGGTGCGCTTCTGGGCGAAAGGGCGGGGAACCTCGGGCCTGGTGCCCGGCAAGATCGCCCTGGGGATATGGATGACGGCGGTGATCCTGGCCGCCTTCCTCCTGGATGCCCGCCGGCTGGGCACCCTGGGGCAGGGGGCGCGTATCATCTTCTTCCACATCCCGGTGGCCTGGGTGACGGTGGTGGCCTTTCTCCTTTCCTCTGTTCACAGCGTCCTCTACCTGGTGAAACGAAGGCGGGCGAACGACCGGCGGGCGGCGAGCGCGGCCGGCCTGGGCACCGTCTTCTGCCTTCTGGCCACACTCTCGGGCTCGATCTTTGCCCGTATCACCTGGGGGGCATTCTGGAACTGGGATCCGCGGGAAACCACCATCTTCTTCCTGCTCCTTTTCTACGCGGCCTACTTTGCGCTACGGGTGGCGGTGGCCGATGAGGAAGCCCGGGCTACACTCAGTGCGGCCTACAATGTGCTGGGGCTGGTGGTGGTGCCTTTCCTGGTCTTTGTGGCCCCGCGCCTTTCGGCGCTGGCCGGGCTGCATCCGGAGCCGATCATCAATGTGCAGGGCCGGCTGGATATGGACCCGGCCGCACTGGGGGTCTTCCTGGCTGCGTTGCTCGGTTTCACGGGCATCTTTTTCTGGGCCTATGACCTTCAGAACCGGGTGGCCGAGATGGAAGAGGAGCAGGGCTGAAACCTGCTCCTGCGGAAATAGGAGGTCGAAGATGGAAGGCAGCGGTCTGTTGGTCAGCGAGGGCGTGGCCCTGTATGTGGTGCTGGCCGTAGCCCTGGTGGTCTGGCTGGGCCTTTTTGTCTACCTGTGGCTTTTGGACCGGCGGCTGCGTCGGCTGGAGCGGGAGGTCGGGCGGAGGTCGGGTAGCGAATAGGGTCTCCCCCGCTTCTGTGGTACAATATGGGCCTGAAGCAAAGGCGGTTTTAGATTCTGCTCCAGGAGACGCGATGCAGGAAATTCCGGAAAACGGATCTGGGCCGGCCGGACGCCCCGAAAGGGAAAAACGCCTCCACGGGAGGGTCGTCCTGAGCCTGCTTTTTGCTCACCTCCGGGATGCCCTGTCCCACAAGCCCTTTTTTCGGCCTGCCCGGCTTGCCGCCCTTGCCCTCCTGGGCATCCTGGCCCTCGGTGCCGTCTTCCGCTTCACCAACCTGGAGTGGGATGAACGCCTGGCCCTCCATCCGGACGAGCGTTTCCTGACCTTTGTGGAGACCAGCATCGCCTTTCCCGAACCGTGCCGGCCCTTTATTCCCACTTTCCGAGGCCCCGAGGGCTGGGGGGAAGGCAATTTCCCGGCCCGTCTCTATGCCTTTTTCGAGGGTGCCGGTGCGTACTTTCGGGGTGCCTTTACGGCCACCTTCCGAGAAGGGAAATTGGAGGCTTGCCTCCGGGAATATCTGGATTCGGCCACTTCTCCCCTGAACCCGCGCAACCGGGGCCACGGCCTCTGGGTCTACGGTTCTCTCCCGATCACCTTCCTGCGGGCCGTCTTGGATTCGCTTTCTATCTCCGACTTTTTCGAGGTCACTCTGGCCGGCCGGGTCTTCTCGGCCATATCCGACCTCCTGACGGTCCTCCTTGTCTTTTTCCTGGGCAAACGGCTCTACGGCACCCGGGTGGGCCTGTTGGCCGCCCTTTTCCTGGCCCTGAGTGCCTTCAACATCCAGAATTCCCACTTTTTCACCGTGGATACCACGACTTCCTTGCTTACCCTCCTGGCCCTTTATCTCACCGTGGTCGTGGCCGAGGGACGGGGGAAGTGGGGCACTTTTGCGCTGCTCGGCTTGGCCTTTGGCGCGGCGGTGGCCTCCAAGGTGAACGTGGCCTTTTTTGCCCCGATGATTGCCCTGGCCGGTATCGTCCGCGTGTGGCGGCGCGTCCGTGCGGAGGGGGAAACGGCCCTCTGGCCGGCCGTCCGCAATGCCGCTATGGGCCTGCTTCTGGCCGCCCTACTGTCCCTCACCGTCTTCCGCCTGGCCCAGCCCGATGCCTTCACCGGCCCCGGCTTCTTCGACGTCCGGCCGGACGGGCGTTACCTGGACAACCTGGGCACCGTGCACGGCCTGGTCAGCGGGGAGATGGACTATTACCCCGGCCACCAGTGGACCAACCGCACCCCGCTCCTTTTCCCCTGGCAGAATATGGTCCTCTGGGGAATGGGGCTGCCGCTGGGGCTTGCGGCCTGGGCCGGGGTGGCCTGGGCCGGCTGGAGACTGGTGCGCAAGCGAGACCTGCACCCCATTGTCCCCCTGATCTGGACCCTTTTTCTCTTCACCTACCAGGGCGTCCAGTTCGTCAAGACGATGCGCTACTTTTTGCCGCTTTACCCCCTGCTCTGCATCTTTGCCGCTTTCCTCCTGCTTTCGCTTTGGGAAAAGGCCCGTGCCCGCGAGCCTATCCGGCCGCGCTGGCGCACTGCCCTGGCCGGCGCGCTCCTGGGTCTGGTCGTCCTGGGGACGCTGGTCTGGGCCTGGGGCTTTGTCCAGATCTACCGCCGGCCGGTCACGCGGGCCGTGGCCTCGCGCTGGATCTATAAGAACATTCCCACCGACCGGGGAGCCTTCCTGACCCTGGCCGATGGAAGTGAGGTGCCGATCCCCATCCCCAACGCCCACGACTATGCAGCCGGCGGACCGGCCAGCGCAACGCCTTTCTCCCTTTCCGCCGGCGGCACGGCCGTCCGGGTCACCATTGCCCATCTGCAGGACCTTACGGACACCCCCGGCGAGGAGGAACTGGAGGTGGCCGTCTGTGCCGATGCCGGAGGGCAGGAGGTGCTGGCCCGGGGGGTGGTGGTCGGCGACTTCCGGGGGCCGGCCGGCGATGCGGCGCCGGGCACAGTTCCCCTTTCCCCCCTGGCGCTGGAGGCCGGGCGCACCTACTACCTCCGCCTGCGGGCCCTGCGCGGCGTGGTGCGTACCTGGGCCGTGGCCCTGGCCAACGAGCATTGGGACGACGCCATTCCGATGCGTGTGGACGGCAAGGACGGCTTCTCCATCTACCGCGGCTTGCAACTGGAGCCTTACGCCGAGGACACTCCCCAGAAGATCGAAGACCTTCTGCGCCGGTTGGCCCATACTGACTACCTCTGTCTGACCAGCAACCGCCTCTATGACTCTATTCCCCGCTTGCCCATGCGCTACCCGGCCACGACCCGCTACTATCAGGCCCTCTTCGATGGCTCCCTGGGCTTTGAGCGGGTGGCTACCTTTACCTCTTACCCCACCCTCTTCGCCCTGGGCGTTCCCGAGGGCCTGGAAGACACCAGCGATGAGGAACGCGCCCGCCTCCTCTCCGGTTGGATGGGCCTTCCCATCCCCGACCAGGGGGCCGAGGAAGCCTCTAGCGTCTACGACCACCCCAAGGTACAAATCTTTCGTCGCACCGAGGCTTTCGATATCGAGCAGGCCCGCCGAATCCTCACCGAGGGGATCGATTGGGAGAATATCGCCCGTCTCCGCCCGATCGATGTGCCGGCCTACCGCGACCTCCTGCTCACGCCGGAAGAGCAGCGCATCCAGCAGCAGGGCGGCACCTGGAGCGAAATCTTTCCTCCCGACGGTTGGCCGACCCGCCTGGCCCTGCCGCTCTGGCTGCTTCTGGTGGAGGGATTGGGGCTGCTCACCCTGCCTTTGGCCCAGTTCTTCCTCGGCCGGCTGGCCGACGGCGGATATCTGCCGGCCAAGGTCCTGGGCATCCTCCTGCTGGGTTACCTTTCCTGGCTCCTGGCGGCGACTAAAGTGCTCCCCTACACCCGCTGGACCCTCCTCCTTGTGTTGGGGCTACTTCTGATCGCCGGGGGCATTGTGGGGTGGCGAAGGCGAAGGGAACTTGTGGAACTCTTCCGTACTCGCCGGCGGCTTCTGCTTCTGGAGGAAGGCGTCTTCCTGGGCGGCTTTTTCCTCTTCCTTCTAATCCGCATGGGCAACCCTGACGTCTGGCATCCCTATTTCGGTGGGGAAAAGCCGATGGACCTGGCCTACCTCACGGCCATCGTCCGCAGCACCACGTTCCCTCCTTATGACCCCTGGTTTTCCGGCGGCTATCTGAACTATTACTACTTTGGGCATGTCCTCCTGGCCGGCCTGATTAAACTCACCGGAATCGTCCCCTCGGTAGCCTACAATCTGGCCATCCCCCTCCTTTACGGCCTGACCTGCGGGGGCGCCTTCACGGTGGTCTACCACCTGGTCGAGCGAGGGGAGGGAAGCCTGGAGCGTCGTGCCGCCTGCGCCGGCCTGGCGGGGGCTACCTTCGTCGCCCTCCTGGGAAACCTGGGCGAATATATGCTCATCCTGAATAAACTGGGCGAGGCCAGCGGGATGGCCTTTGAGAGCACCATTCCCGGCCTGGCTGCGGCGGTCAAGGGGGCGGTCGGGCTGTTCCGGGTCCTGCGGGGGGCGCCTTTCAACGTGGGTCTGGCCCAGTGGTACTGGGATGCCTCGCGGGTCATCACCGACGTTGTCCACCGGGGAGTGAACGGCGGCGAGATCAACGAGTTTCCCTTCTTCACCTTCCTCTATGCCGACCTGCACGCCCACATGATCGCCTTGCCCCTGACGCTCCTGGTGCTCACCCAGGTTGTGGCCCTTCCCCGAAGTGAGGGACGGGACGAACGTCCTTTCCGGTCCTCCCTTCCTCCGGCCGGGGTAGTGCTGGGAATGGCGCTGGTGTTGGGAGCACTCCGTTCCGGCAACTCCTGGGATTTCCCCACGTACTTTCTCCTGGCCGTATTGGGCTGGGCAGCGGTGCTCTACGGCCGCCGCCGGCCGGACCTGGGCCTTTTCCTGGGACCGGCGATCCTCGCGGCCATCCTCTGGTTCGGAAGTTCCCTCCTTTTCCAGCCCTTCTGGAATCGCTACGGGGCCTTTTACACCAGCGTGGAGCCGTGGTCGGGCGAGCGTACTCGGGTCGGGGAGTACCTGATCATCAACGGCTTTTTCCTCTTTATCCTGGTGAGTTATCTTCTGGCCGAAACCCTGGGGCGGGGAGTTCGGGAGAAGCCGCTTCGCCTCCTGCGCCTGGCGGCCCGTTTTTGGGACCGCCTGCCCATCCTCTTCCGGCGGCTGCGGCGCTGGGGCAATCCCCAGGGGACGGCGCTGGTCACCCTCCTGTGGGTGGGTCTTCCTCTGCTGGCCCTGGCCCTTTTCTTCCTCCTGCCGGCCGAAGAAGTGGCCCAGCCCTCCTTCCTCCAGCGTCTGCGTCAGCAGCACCTCCTGGGCTGGTTGGTGCTTTTTGCGGCTCTGGCCCTGGTTCTCCTCCTGCGTCGCCGGCAGGAAGCCGGAAGCCGGCTCACGGCCCTCCTGATTCTGGGCGGGCTGGGGTTGAGCGGAGGCGTGGAACTGTGGGTCATCCGGGGTGACATCGGCCGGATGAACACCTTTTTCAAGTTTTACCTCCAGATTTGGGTTCTCTTTGCCCTGGCCTCGGCCGCGGCGTTGCCCCATTTGTGGAAGCGCATCGAAGGTTGGGCACGGTGGTCGAAAAAACTCTGGCGCATGGCCTTTTTCATCCTCCTGGGCCTCTGCGCCCTTTATCCCCTGTTGGCCACGCCGGCCAAAATCCACGACCGCTTCCCCAATACTGCCCAGGGCTGGGGACTGGACGGCGAGGCCTTTTTGCAGACCGATATCTACGATGACGGCCGCGGCCCGATCGTCCTGGCCCAGGAGGCCGGAGCCATCGCCTGGCTCCGGGAGCATGTGGAGGGTTCCCCGGTAGTCCTGGAGGGCTTCGGACCGATATATCGCTCTCTGGTTGCCCGCATCTCTATCTACACCGGCCTGCCCACCCTCATCGGTTACGACTGGCACCAGAAACAACAGCGGATGCTGGTGGAAAGCCGCCTGGGGTATTCGGTGGTGGACAGGCGGGTGCGGGACGTGGAGACGCTCTACAGCACCACCGACTTGCGGACGACGCTCGACCTTTTGCGCCGCTATCGCGTCTCCTATATCGTCGTAGGGGAGCATGAACGGCATTATTATCCGGCGGCCGGGCTGGCCAAATTCGAGCAGATGGTAGGGACGTACCTGGAGCGCGTCTATCCGGCCGGGGAGGCCGGCCCGGCAGTCTCTCCGCCAGGCAGCGAACCTTCTCCTGCCTACCCGTCTCCGGCAAGCCCTTCCTACCCGAATCCATCCGGGGCAGTTTCTCCGAGTCCTCGGTCCGAAGGCACGGTGATCTACCGGGTCTTGCCGTCGGTTGGGGAACCGCAGGAGCGATGACGGTGGTCCGTTACATCTTGCGCCTTCTGGCTCTGGGGCTGGCCCTGTTTCTGGCCTATCTGGGGCTGGGCATCCCACCCCTTTCTGCCTGGCAATCCTACGGGGAATGCCTGCGGGGGGCCTGCCTGGACCAGGCCATGGGCCTGCCGGTACGTACCTGCCGGCCTCCTTCGGAAGCGGGCTGGTGGCTCTGTCTGCTGGGGGCGGCCGCAGTCCTCCTGGTGGCCTTCTGGCCGGGCCGGCCCAGGGAAGAGGAGACCTCCCTGGGGCATAATGTCCGCCTTTTCGGCGCCCTGCTCCTCACCGCCGCCTTCCTGGTGGGGCTGCAACTTTTGCGGCTACAGTTCTTCCGTGCCCCGGATGTCGGCCGGCAGGTGGCCTATATGGACCCCCGGAACTGCGGCGACGACCTCCAGGATGTCCGCCCGCTCATTGCCGAGCAACGTACCCGCCGCGGCCGCATCTATGACCGGAACGGCGTCCTCCTGGCCGACATCGCCGTTGCCGCCGACGGTCGGGTGCGTCGCCTCTATCCCCGTGGGGACCTGGGGCACATCGTGGGTTTCCACAACCCCTTCTACGGCAACGCCGGCCTGGAGGCCACCTATGACGAGTACCTGGCCGGCCGGGTGAACCGGGATGCCTGGAGTACCTTCTTCGAGGAACTTACCCACCGTCCTCACCTGGGGGCCGACCTGTATCTCACCCTGGACATCGCCCTCCAGGAGGCAGCCGAACGGGCCTATACCGAGAGCGTCTCCGAGACGCTGGGCATAGACTGCTCCCGCCAGGAGTGTCCGGCCGGAGCCGTCGTCCTTCTGGATGCGCGCACGGGGGAGATCCTGGCCCTGGTCTCCTATCCCCGCTTCGATCCCCGTCCCCTCCTTATTGACCCCGAAGCCGACTGGGAAGAGGAACAGGCCCGCCTGATGGCCTACTGGCAGAACCTCATTTCCTCGACGAACGCTCCCCTCCTGGACCGGGCCACCTCCGGGCTGTATCCGCCGGGATCGGCCTTCAAGACGTTCACGGCGGCGGTGGCGCTGGATAGCGGGCTGCTGACTTCGGAGAGCGTGATTTCCTGCACGGACCGGCTCACCGTCACCGGGCACGTCATCGTCAACGTGGAGACCGGCCTGGCCCGTCGGATGAAGCGTCAGGACCTTCTGGAGGACTTTCAGTGGTCCTGCAACACGGCTTTTGCCCGGATTGCCCTTCTCCTGGGGGCGGAAAGATTGAGCGAGTATGCCCGACGTTTCGGGTTGACCTTCGGCAGCGACCTGGGCCTGTGGGCCGATTTCACCGACCTGCCGGCCGCCACCAGCACGATCGCCCGCAGCCGTACCTTCCTGGACATCCCAACCGGCCTGGCCGACACCGGCTACGGCCAGGGAGAAGTGCAGGTTACGCCGCTCTACATGGCCATGCTAGCGGCGACGGTGGCCAACGAAGGCACCATGATGCGGCCGTACCTGGTAGCGCGGGCGGTAGACCCGGCCGGCCGGGTCCTTTACGAGGCCCGCCCCACCCCCTTACGCGACCCCATTTCCCGGCAGACGGCCCGGGCGATGAAGGCGTTGATGGTGGCCGTGGTGGAGCGGGGCTATGGCTGGCGGGCGCGCATCCCGGGGGTGCAGGTGGCCGGGAAGACCGGCACGGCGGAGGCCCCTCCCGGCAAGCCCCACGCCTGGTTCATCGCCTTTGCTCCGGCCGATCATCCTCGCTTTGCCGTCGCCGTGGTGGTGGAACACGCTGGCCACGGCTCCCAGCACGCCGCACCGATTGCCCGGCGGGTGCTGGAGGCGGCGCTGGGAAAGTAGGCAGGGAACAGGCCGGCCGGAGACTGTCTCCTCCTTCCCTGCGAGGACGGATGCCCACTGAAGGCTAGCCGAGCCACGGAAGACAATTTGCCTTCGGCAGCGCTTTTCTGCATGAGGGGTGCCGGCGCGCTTGGGGTAACCTTCGCCCACGACTTGGCCATCGCGCACGATCACCGTCCCGACCAATAGGACAACGGTTCAGTGGCTCTTGAAATTGACATCGTTTTATGGTATACTAGAATACAAAATATGGAATGTTCCCGGCCTGGGTTCAGGAGGTCGGTTGAAGTGGCGGGTATTCCATTCAAGTCCTGCCGCCCCATCCTGACCATCTCTCTCTTTGGACGCCCGGAATTTCGGCTCGACGATAAGCTGCTGCCGTCTCTGGCTACGCACAAGACCCGATCGCTCCTGGCCTATCTCATCCTGCACCGCCAGCGGCCATACTCGCGCGATGAACTTGCCACGCTCTTCTGGGGCGACCGGGATGAGGCGCACGCGCGCCATTCCCTGGCCACGGCGCTGTGGCGCATCCGCCGCTTGCTCGGCGAAGACTGCCTCCTGGCCGATGCGACCGCCGTGCAATTCAACCCCGTCGGCCCGTTCTGGCTTGATGTCGCCGAGTTCGAGGCGCTCCTGGACAGCAGCCGTAATGCCCCAGATGAGCAACATGCCGCCGAGGCGCTCCGACAGGCGGTCGCCCTCTACCGCGGCGATCTCCTGCAAGGCTATTACGACGATTGGTGTATGGAGGAACGCTACCATCTGGAGGGCCGTTATCTCGATGCGCTCAGCCGGCTCGTCGCCTGGCACTCTGCGCAGGGCAACGCCAGGGAGGCGGTGGCCTATGCGCAGGAATACCTCGCTCGCGATCCGCTGGCAGAGGACATTCACCTTGCGCTGATGCGCGCCCTGGTTGCGCTGGGCGATCTGACCGGCGCGCGGCGACAGTGGCAACGCTGCTGCGAAATTCGCCAGCAGGAATTGCACTTGCCTCCCTCCCCCGAGATGCTCGAACAGGCAGAGCGCATCCTCGGCGCACGCATCGAGGTCCCCTTACCGGCCGAAGCACTCCCGGCGCGGGCGCCGCCGCGTTGGGAAACTCTTGAGTGCCCGCCGTTCGTCGGGCGCGGGCGTGAGATGGATGCCTTGCGCGTCCGCTGGAAACAGGCGACGCAAGGGCAGGGGGGCATCGTTTGGATCGGCGGCGTAGCCGGCGTCGGCAAGTCCCGCCTGGCCAAGGAATTCGCGGCTACGGTGCGCTGGCATGGGGGCATTGTCGCCCGCGCCTGCTGCTACGAACCGGAGCGCGTGCTTCCCTACCAACCGCTCGCTGAACTCATGCGCGATTTGCTCCCGCACGAGGAACGCATTGCCCGGACTTTGCCGGCCTGGATGCGCCGGGAACTCTCCCGGCTCATTCCGGAATTGGGCGACCCGTCAATCCAGGACAAACCTTCATCCGACCGTTTGCAGTTGGAACAGCAGGGCATTCTGTTTCATGCCATCGCCACGCTCGTTCGCCATTTTGCCTCACGCGCCCCGCTGCTCATCCTGTTCGAGGATCTCCACTGGGCAACCGATTCGGTGCTTGCCGCGCTGCACTATCTGGTGCGCCACACGGCGGCGCTGCGCGTGCTCTTCCTGGGCACCTTTCGCGCCGAGGAAATCGGCGAGGCGCACACGCTGGCGACGCTGATGACGCAACTGACGCGCGAGGGCTTGGCGCAGCACCTTGTACTGGGACCCTTGCCGGTGGAATCGCTCACCGAGTTCGTCCAGCGCACCTTCAAGGCCGATGCCGATGCAGAATTCATCCATCACCTGTACGCGCACACCGAAGGCAATCCCTTCTTCGTCATCGAGACCCTACGGGCGCTCGCAGAGGCACCCCGGCCAGAAGATGCTTTGCCTGTGCCCGGCAACGTGCGCGCGCTGATCGCCTCGCGGCTAGGCCATTTATCCACAGCGGCGCGCGAGTGGATCGCGGGCGCGGCGGTGGCCGGACGGGCGTTCGATTTTGATCTCATCGGTAACGCCGTCGGGATGGACGAGGAAACTGCCTTGCAGGCCGTAGACGAATTGCTATGGCGTGGTTTCCTGCGCGAGGGGAGCGGGCGCGCCGGACGCGACTATGAGTTTGTGCATTATCTGGTGCAGAACGTAACCTACGCCGCCATCCACCACCGCCGGCGGCGACGCCTGCACCGGCTGATCGGTGAAACGATGGAGCGCCTGTATGCTGACCCCGTCGCCTTTGCTGGTGCGCTGGCGCACCATTTCGATGCCGGTGGCGTGGCGGAGAAGGCGCTCCACTACTACGGGCTGGCGGCGCAACAGGCGGCGGCGGTGTTCGCCTGGCAGGAAGCGGAGGAGTATCAGGATCGGATGCTGCAACTGCTGGAACAATTGGATCCCGACTACTCACGTCCGAATGACCTGCGTCGCCGCGGCCAGGTCCTGGCCGACCGCGCCGAATCGCGCTATCTCCAGGCCCGCCTGGACGATCGGGATGCCGATCTGGCGGCGCTGGACGCCCTGGCCGAGGCCGGCGACGATGATTGTCTGCGCCTGCAGACCCGGATGCTCCAGGCCCACTATCTGAATCTGGACGCGCAGTACGAGCAGGCCATCACCGCCGCGGAAGCGGGCCTGCCTTTGGCCGATCGTCTGCACGATACGGCAGCGCGGTGCTACCTGCTGACCCAGATCGGCTTTGCTCACTACTTTTTGGGACAACCCCGGCCGGCGCTGACGGCCCTGGAAGCTGCCCTGGAGATGACCCCAGAAGGGGACCGCGAGACGCGCCGACACATCACGCACACGCTGGGCTATGTGCATTTTCACCTGGGGAACTATGCCCGCGCCCTCGCCTATCAGCAGGAATCCTATGTGGACCATCAGGCGTCTGGCGATTTCAACGGCGTGGCGTGGGCCGGGCTGGACATCGGCGCCGTCTACCGGGAGATGGGGCGACTGGCTGAGGCGGAGCGGTATCTGACCGAGCACCTGCACCTGGCACAGCGCATCGGCGCGCGCTCCGCCGAGGCGTACGGCCTGATCCAGTTGGGGTCCTGGGAACTGTGCCGGGGCAACTATGCGACCGCAGTAGAACTGTATCGGCAGTCGCTCTCCGCACAGCAGACGTTGCGGACCGAGCATGGACGTGTGGCGGCCGAATTGGGGACCGGCCTGGCCTATTATCACCTGGGCGATGCGGCAAATGCGCTCGATTGGCTGGCGCGCTCGGTCGAACGGGCGCGCCGCATTCGGCACCGCCGGCGGCTCATGGAAGCGCTTGTCGGACTGGGGCTGGCGAAGATTGTTGCCGGTCAGCCCGCAGCGGCGCACGCCGACCTACGCGAAGCCGTGGCCCTGGCCCGCGACGGCGAATCGCAGGCCAACCTGGCGGCGGGACTGGCGGCGCTGGCGCGCGCGGAGCGGCGTCTGGGGGATCTCGCGGCGGCCTGCACCCACGCTGCCGAGGCTGTACACATGGGCCGCGAGATCGCCTTGCCGTTTTACGAACTCTGGGGCGAGTTGGAACTGGGGCTGGTCCGGCTGGCGCAGGACGACGTGACGGCGGCGCTGGCGCACAGCGGGCGCGCGGTAGACCTGCTCCCCCAGAACGACGAGAGCTGGATCGGCACAGAACAGGTGCGCTATGCGCGCGCCCGGATTCTGCGGGCGGCAGGTCGTGTGCAAGAGGCGGAGGAGCAAGCGCGCCTGGCGGCAGAGATGGTCGCCGCCAGGGCCGAGCGCATCCCCGACCCAGGGCAGCGGCGCACCTATCTGGAGTCCCCCGTCCACAATCCGTGATGGGAAAGCCATCTGCCTTGTGATAGTTTTTTGATACCCGTGTGATAGACTGCTCGATAGATCGAGCAGTCTTTTCATTTCTGGAGAGCTTATGCCCGACCACGCAGAACAGCCGCAGAACACCTTTGTCGTCCGCTTCTGGCGGGAATGGGGCGGGGCCGACGTGGAGCAAGCGCCCGGCTGGCGC
>DAOUAK010000027.1:0-4853 GCA_034433695.1 Chloroflexia bacterium | reverse complement strand
CATCGAGGTGGGCGCATCGGCGGGGCACAGGCCTTCCTGGGGTCTCTCCTCAACCTCAAGCCGCTCCTGGCCGTCCGGGACGGCCAGGTGGATGCGGTGGAGCGGGTACGCACCAAGCGCCGGGCGGTACAGCGGATGCTGGAGATCCTCGTTTCCGAGGTGGGCGACCGTCCCATACGTGCTGCCGTGATCCAGGGGGGCACCCCCGAGGAGGGCGGCAACCTGGGCGAAGAGGTGCGCTCCCGGTTGAACTGTCAGGAACTGTACATAGCCGAATTGAGCCCGGTCATCGGGACGCACGCCGGCCCCGGCACGGTGGGGGTGGTCACCTGTCCTATATTGTAAAGGCGGCTTTCCAGCCTGTCCCGGTTTCGGTCATTGCCCCGGGCTGGAGGCCGGCCGGCGCAAGAGGATGAGGCCGGTGGACGCCAGACGTATGGTAGAGACCCAGATACGTCCCCGGGGCATTACCGACCCGGCGGTGCTACGGGCGATGGAGCGGGTGCCCCGGCACCGCTTCGTCCCGCCGGAGTTTGTCCACCAGGCCTATGCCGATTATCCTCTGCCCATCGGCCACGGGCAGACCATTTCCCAGCCCTACATCGTGGCCCTGATGACCCAGTTGCTCCGTCTCCGGCCGGAAGACCGTGTCCTGGAGGTAGGCACAGGCAGCGGCTATCAGGCGGCCATCCTGGCCGAGATCGTGCATGAGGTGTACACCGTGGAGATCGTCCCGGCTTTGGCCGAAGAAGCCGCCCGCCGGTTGCAGGACCTCGGCTACACCAATGTTTATGTGCGTACAGGCGACGGTTATGAGGGCTGGCCGGAACATGCGCCCTATAATGCCATCATCGTCACCGCTGCAGCGGTGGAGGCTCCCCCTCCCCTGGTAGAACAACTGGCCGACGGCGGCCGCCTGGTCATCCCCATCGGGGCGCAGGGCTTTAGCCAGGACCTCTGGCTTCTGGAAAAAGAAGGAGAAATTCTCCATCGTACCAACTACGGCGGCGTGCTCTTTGTTCCTCTGGTGAGGAAAAGGCGGTAGAAAGGATGCCGATGCCTTTTTCTGTCGCTCCCGATGTCTATGGCCTGGACCTGGGGCTTTTGGGAATCGAGGAATACGGGGCCAGTTACGTCATCCGGGGAAAGGAGGGAGTAGCCCTGGTGGAGGTGGGCACATCGCTCTGTGTCCCGCACATCCTGGCCGGCCTGGAAGCGTTGGGGATTGCCCCGGAGGAGGTATCCCATATCCTTTGCACCCACATCCACCTGGACCATGCCGGCGCGGCCGGCCATCTCCTGGAGCATCTGCCCCGGGCTCGGGTGGCGATCCATTCCCGCGATCATCGCCACCTGGCCCAGCCGGCGCGGCTTCTGGAAAGCGTGGCCCAGGCAGTGGGAGCCCTTTTCCCCCTCTACGGCGAGGTTCGTCCCATTTCCCCGGAACGCCTTTTGCCCGGCGAGGAGTTGCGTCTGGACCTGGGGGGTGGCGTGCGGCTGGAATCCATCCCCACGCCGGGGCATTCCCGGGACCACCTGGCCTACTTTCTTCCCCACCTGGGACTGCTCTTTCCCGGCGACGCTGCCGGAGTGAGCCTCTTCGGGCATCGTTTCTCCCGTCCGGTGACGGTGCCGCCGGCTTTTGACCTCGCGGAGATGGTGCGTTCGTTGGAGGTGTTGCGTTCCCTTCACCCGACGGCCCTCTGTTTCACCCACTTTGGCCGGCACGACGACCCGGAGGCCGTCTTCGACCGCCTGGAGGAAACGCTCCGGCGCTGGGATGAACTGGCCCGTACCGTCGGGGTGGAGGTGGCCGGCGATGCCGTCTTTGCCGCCAACCTCCCACCCCCGGATTGTGAGCCGGCCTCCCTCTGGCAGGCGATCGCCGAGATGAACCGGCGGGGCTTTATCCAGGCGTACCGGAGCGACGAAAGTGTCCGACGAAGCCCTTGAGGCCGAATTAGCCGCCCGCATCGCGCCGTGGCTGGAGCATATGCGCTGGCGGCGCGATTTTGAAGAGTGGCAGGAGCGCCGGCTTCATCAGGAGCGTTACCAGGAGGAGCACCTGGCCAGAGTGCGGGCCGTCCTCCCTTCGCCGGCCGGCTGTGCCGTCCTCGACCTGGGGGCCGGCATGGGTGGTTTTGCCGTGGCGATGGCCCGGGAGGGGGCCCACGTTTTTGCCCTGGAGTACAACGAGGATTACTGTAAAATCACCAGGCTGCGCGGCCGGCGCTACGGGTTGGACCTCCCCCTCCTCCGGGCCGCCGGGGAAGCGTTGCCCTTTCCGACCGAATCGTTTGCTCTCGTATGCTGCTGGGACGTTCTGGAGCATGTCCGGGACCCCCAGGCGGTCCTAGCCGAGACCTACCGGGTGCTCCGGCCCGGTGGCATCCTCCTCCTCACCGTGATGAACCGGTGGGCCTTCCGGGATCCCCACTACCATTTGCCCGGCATCAACTGGCTGCCGCGCTCCTGGGCCGAAGCCATCATCCGTCGTCTGGGCCGGGGAAAGGGACGGGCGGCCTTTACCGACCGCCAGGCCCTTTCGGAGATGCACTATTTCACCTGGGGGGATTTTTGCCGACTGGCCGAGGAAGTCGGCTTTCGGGTGGAAGACCTGAAGGAGAGGGGACTTCGGGCCGGCACGATTTCCGGCCGCCGGCCCTGGCGACGCCGGTTGCGAAAGGTGTTGCGGGCTCTGGCTTTGGAGCGCCCGGCCTATCGTCTGGCCCGTGCCTTTATCCTTCCCGTCTTCGAGGTGGCGCTGTGGAAGCCCTAAAGGGGCGTAAAATTGCTCTCTACAACCTCACCACCACGACCACCACCGGTGGGGTAGAGACCTTTGTCTGGGAACTGGGACGGGAACTGACGCGACGTGGGCTAGAGGTGCACCTGATCGCCGGGCACAGTTCCTATCCCGATCGCTATCCCGGGCTAAAGGTCGTGCGCCGGCCGTTTATCGGGCGGGAAACCTTTCGTCGTTTCCCCGGCCTGCGGCGGGCCTACGCTCTGACCAAACTCCTGGAGCGGCTGACCTTTGCCCTGACCACCCTGCCGCTCCTCCTCCGGGAGCGCTACGACATCCTCCACATCCAGAAGCCCTATGACCTGCCGGTGGCCGTTCTCGTGCGGACCCTGGTGGGTTCGCGCCTGGTCTTTGGCTGCCACGGGGAGGATTTTTTCCCCGGAGACCGTTTCTTCGCCCGTCGGGTCGATGTGGCCGTCTCCTGCAGCGCTTTCAACGCCGATACGGTGGCGCGGCGTTACGGCTTTCGCCCCCGGGTTGTCTACAACGGCTACGATGCCGAACTTTTTTCCCCTCGGCCGGTCGACCCGGCCCTGCGGAAGGAACTGACTCCCGGAGGAGAGTACCTCATCCTCTGTGCTGGCCGGTTAATCCCCTGGAAGGGGGTGCAGTATGCCATCTCTGCCCTGAAGGACGTGCCCAACGCCCTCCTTCTCATCGCTGGCGAAGGGCATTACCGGCCGGTGTTGGAGGAATGGGCCCGGGCGGAGGGGGTGGCCGGCCGGGTCCGTTTCCTGGGAGCCGTTCCCCATGAGGAACTTCCGCGCCTCCTTGCCGTAAGCGACCTCCTGGTGGCGACCAGTTTTGCCAGTGAAACCTTCGGAATCGCCCTGGTAGAGGCCCAGGCGATGGGCATTCCGGTGGTGGCCAGCCGTTTCGGAGGCTTTGCCGAGGTGGTGCAGGATGGAGTAACGGGTTTACTGGTGACACCCCAGGATTCTGCTGCCCTGGCCCGGGCCCTGCGGGAACTGCTGGCCGACCCAGAGCGACGACGCCGGATGGGAGAGGCCGGCCCCCGGTGGGTGCGGGAGCATTTCCACTGGGAACGGGTGGCCGAACGGGTGCTGGAGGCCTACCGGATGGCTCTGGAAGATGTGAACAAATTTCACAAACTTGACAAATGACAAAATATCGTGTATAATACAAACACTCCCTTCCCCTAGTGCCCCTGGTGGACGGAAGAGCCTTGGCAGGGGAGGCCCCGTCCAGCAGGGGGCGTTTTTTATCCCCGATTTTGCCTTTCCCAATCTTCCCGCAAGATGGCCATCAAGATGACGTCGTGGTAACGCCCTTCGGTATAATGGGCCTGGCGCAGTCGCCCCTCTTCCTGGAAGCCGCAACGTCGGTAGCAACGCCGGGCCCGTTCGTTAAAGTCGAAAACGGATAATTGGATTCGGTTCAGGTTGAGTTCCTCGAAAGCAAAGCGAAGGAGCGTCCGGATGGCGTCCGTACCGTATCCCTGTCCCCAGTACTCCTTCGCCCCGATCACGATACCCAGGGTGGCCTGGCGATCTTTCCACTGAATATTCTCCAGGCTGATATTCCCGATATGCTCCCCACTCTCCGTCTCGATGGCCAGCACCTTGCGGTTAGGGTCCCCAATTGTTGCTCGAACCAGCGTTCCTCTTCTCCCCGGCTCAACGGCATAAAAATGGTCAGGTAGCGGGTCACCTCGGGATCGTTAAGCCAGCGGAGAAAACGGGGAATATCTTCTCGTTCGATAGCCCGTAGCGTGACTCGTTCGCCTTTGAGCACAAGTTTTTTCCTTTTAGGAAACGCTCATCCCGGTGAGGGTGCTCCCCTGAGGCTGGAATAGTGTGGTCGGAAGGAATTCGTTCATGGCGGCCAGGGTATCCAGGCAGCGGGGGATGAAGCCAGTGGGGCGGAGGGTGCCGATGATTTTCCCCTCCCGGATTCCCTGGTGCTCGTAGACGAAGATGTCCTGGAGGATGATCTGGTCTCCCTCCATGCCCTGGATTTCGGTCACCTGGGTGACCTTGCGGGAGCCGTCGCGCTCCCGGGTCATGTGGACGATGAGCTGGATGGC
>DAOUAK010000026.1:0-31918 GCA_034433695.1 Chloroflexia bacterium | reverse complement strand
CACCTCCCGATGATGGGGCATACTGGTGAAACTGACCAGCGGAACCTTTCTCTCCTCAAACTTTTTCACCAGTTCCACACTGCGGCGCAGGTAATCCTCCCGCAGTGCCTCGTGGCCCGGGCCACTGCCGCGGTGAATCCAGAGGATCACGGCATCTGTCATCGCCAGAAGCGGACGATTGGACGAGTCTTCCGGTAACCGGTCCACCCCATGGCTCAGCGTCTGCAACTCCTCATAGGCCCGGAGCGTGGTCACAACCGACCCCTCGACCTCCACCGGCTCCTCGCTTTCCTGGTAAGTCAGTTCCAGTTCATTCCGGCGGAAGACAAGACGCGGAATGTGCTCGGTCCAATAGTCCGGCGGGTTATAGGCCAGGCCGACCAGGGCAGTGTGCAGGAGGACATAGCGTGCCGGGAAATGCGGGTCCACATCCACCGATGAGCCGTCGCTGGCCAGGACCCGGTAGGCCGACGGGGGAGACGGGGGCGAAAAAGCCCGAACGGGGTCCTCTAAGGGTATGGCCAGGACGCGCTGAACCTGTTCTTCAGAGGCTTTCCGGAGCGCTTCTTGGGACGAGCCTTGAAGCAATCCCTGGGCCGTCCTGGAATAGGCGTTTAGATTCGTGACCTCTTCCGAGGCATAGTATGAAGCCAGTTCCTCGATCGCCGGCATCAGGCGAGCCATATCGAACGGCATCTCAACCTCGCATCATGACGGGCACGAGAGGATTTTCCAGACCTCGCTCCCGGGCCAGGGCTAGGGCGACGTGATACCAGTAAAGCCCGTCCAGGAGGATATAGCCGGCCGGTTCTCCCGCCCGGGCCGGCCGCACAACCAGCGGAACGGGCAAGTTCAGAAGGCCGGGGGAACCTCCGGCGACCGCCCGGGCCATCTCCAGCCGCCGGGCCAGTTTCTGGGCATTCAAACGGGCCCGCTCCTGCCAGGGCCGCAGTCGGATCTCGGAAAGCGGAACCTCCTGGGCAGCCGGCAGGACTTCGGCATGGGCCACCGGCAGGCCGGCCTCCAGGGCAACGGCCAGGCGGGAAAAGCCGCTCACCAGCACATAGCCTTCGCCCTGGCGACGTACACGAAGGGGCGCCCCCGGCCACCGACCGGTGGCTCGTACCCGGGCCACCCGCTCGGCAAATCCGGGCACCACCTCGGCCCGCCGCGGCCAATCGGCCAGGTGCAAAGGGGAAACCAGCCGAATCTCCCCGATCGGAATCTCGATCCAGAGGGCACGGCGTCTCATATCCCGGCAAGCCCGTCCTTTGGCGGGATGTTCCATCACCGTCTCCTACCGATGTCCGGATGTGCTCGGTATGGATTATAGGATCGGAAGCGGCCGGCGTCAAGATTTTTCGGGAGGCATCTCTGCCCTTCTCCCCCACACGGCTAGATTCCCACGGCCCGACGCAGGAGGACCTCATCCTGCTTGGGGCCGACCAGGGCCAGCCGCAGGAAATCGCGCCGGAAGAGGCTTTCGGCCAGACGGCGCAGGTCGGCCGGCTGCACTGCCTCGATACGGGTCACAACCTGGTCCACCTCTTCGATCTGCTCCAGCAGGAGTTCCTGCCCCCCATACCAGGAGGCTACCCCGTAGGAATCCTCCATCCGCAGGAGGATGCGGCCTTTGTTGTACTCTTTGGCCCGCTCCAGTTCCGCTTCTCCCACTTCTTCGCCGACCAGCCGCTCCAGTTCGCCCCAGATGGCGCTCAGGCACTCGGCGGTGCGCTCCGGGGCCACACCGGCATAGATGAGGACGGCACCGGCATCGGCGTGCTGGCGCAGGCTGGAATAGATGTTATAGGCCAGGGCCCGTTCCTCCCGGACGCTCTGAAAGAGGCGAGAACTCATACCGGCCCCCAGGACCGTGTTCAGGAGGAGCAGGGTATAACGCTCCGGATGGTTGTAAGGCAGGCCGGGCAGGGCCAGACAAAGGTTGACCTGCTCTATGTCCCGATCTTCCCCCAGGATGGCGGGTTCGGGGGAAATCGGTGGAGCCGGTTCTACCGAAATGGGCGGCTGGGGAAACAATTCCCCCCAGGCCGCGCTCAGGGCGGATTCGACCTCGGCGGCCGGCAAGGCCCCGGCCACCACGGCCACAATGCGGGTGGGGCTATAGTACCGCTGCCGGTAGTCCTCCAGATCGGCCCGTCGGATGGCGTTCACCCCCTCCTCCGTCCCAGCAATGTCCCGGCCCAGCGGATGGTCGGGCCAGAGGAGGCGGCCGATCAGTTCCAGGACCCAGTCGGACGGGGAATCGGCGATCATGTGGAGTTCCTCGATGATGACGCGGCGTTCCTTTTCGATCTCCATCGGGTCCAGGAGAGGCTGACAGAGCATCTCGGTGAGGGCTTGTAGGGCCAGGGGAAAGTGATGGGCGGCCACCTTGGCCCAGTAGGCGGTGACCTCGGTGGAGGTGTTGGCGTCCAGGACTCCCCCGACGCCCTCGATGGCCTCGGAAAGCCGGCGGGCCGTGGGGAACGAAGGGGTGCCCTTGAAGACCATATGTTCCAGGAAGTGGGAGAGGCCGGCCTTCTCCGCCGGTTCACAGCGGGAGCCGGCCCCGACGTAGAAGCAAAGGGTGGCCGAGCGCACGTGGGGCATCGGGCAGGTCAGGACGCGCAGGCCATTGGGGAGCACGGAACGGATATACAAGAAGACCTCCTAGCGTTTTTCCAGAAGTTCCACCGCCATCTCCAGAGCCCGCCGGGCCGAGGCCTCCTTGTTGCCCAGACGGTCATAGGGCCAGATGTGCCGCTCGCAGCGCACCGTTCCCTCGGCCGCCAGGGCGATATAGACCAGGCCGACCGGCTTTTCGGGTGTGCCCCCCGTAGGGCCGGCGATGCCGGTAATGGCAAGCCCGATGTCCGCACCGAACAGCCGGCGCACTCCGGAGGCCATCGCCTTTGCCACTGCCTCGCTCACCGCCCCTTCGCGCTCCAGGAGCGAAGGGTCCACCCCCAGTATCGTCCGCTTGGCCGCGTTGGAATAGGCCACCACCCCACCCAGAAAATAGTCCGAACTTCCGGGTACGTTGGTCAGCCGATGGGCCAGCAGCCCGCCGGTGCACGATTCGGCCACGGCCAGCGTTTGCTTTCGCTGCCGTAGGAGCGGACCGAGGCGCGCTTCCGGCGATTCTTCCATAGCCAACTCCGTAGAACGGCCCAGGGCGGTCAGGCACCTTGGGCCGGGAGGCGAACCCGCCGGCCCCTCAGACGCAGCCACAGAAACTCCTGTCGGGCAAAGAGCGGGCCGGCCAGGAGACCCAGGAAAAAGGCGCCGATAAAAGGCCAGTGGGGGTAAAGGAGTTTCTCCACCTGTACGGCCCGGATGGCCGTCAGGTCCAGGTGAACAAACTCCCAGCCGGCCCAGTAAAGAAAGTGCAGGAAGGCCGGCACCTGGACCAGGAAGATAGGCGGGATGAGGGTCCGAATCCCTTCTCCCCGGTAGAGTACCAAATAAGCCCCGAACAGGCCGGCCACCACCCCGGCCAGGCCATAAACCCGGGCCTCTTCCGGGAGATAGGGGGAAAGGAAACCCGCCATCACCACCCCGCCGAGGCCGCAGAGCAGGCTGAGGGAGAAAAAGCCGTAGGGGCCGCAGGCATCCTCGACCTTGCTCCCCAGGACCCAAAGGTAGACTAGGTTGACCAAGGGGGCCAGCCATCCCGGCCCCTGCACCAGAAGGCAGCCTACGGCCTGTTGCACGGCCCATATCCGCTGCCCCAGTTCGGCCGGCCGAAGGCCGTATAATCCGTCCAGCGGGAGGCGGCGCTCGTAAAAGAAGACGATCAGGCCCACCGCCAGAAGAAGGCAGGTCATCCAGGGGAAACCGAAACGTCTGCGGGCATCGCCCCACGGTATCACGGCCCCGTCCTCCTTATGATAGCACCATCACGGTCCCCAGGACCACCAGAACCAGGCCGATCAGCGCGCCCCCCCAGCGGTACAGGTCCGCCTCCGAGAGTTCCACCCGGCCGGCCAGAATTCTCCCCTCGCGCCACGATTGGACCACCCGTCCGAGGAGAGAGGCACCGGAGCGTCGGGGAAAGAGCCGGCGGAAGGAGAAGGCTACCGAGCGGAAGAAACGTACCCGTCCCAGCAAGCGCCCCAGGCGGTCCTTCCCCATCCGGAGGCTCCGAACCGGACGGCTGGCTTTCAACCGTTGCCAGGCGCGGGAAAGGGCGGTAGCCGCCCGCTCCATCCTTTGGGCGAAGCGCAGGCGGATCACCCGCAGGCCGTCGGCGATGGCCTGGGCCGAACGGCGCAGCCGGACCTGAAGCGACGTCGTCCAGGCCGGCCTCTTCCGTTCCCGGCGCTTCCGGCGGGCCTCCAGCCGCTCGGCCAGCCGCCCCTCGGGCTGGGCCGTAAGGAGGGCAAAGCCGGGCAAGAAGCGGGGGGCGGACACTGCCGCAGTCAAAAGATAGCCGCCGGCCAGGGTGGCCAGAAGGCCCAGGAGGTTCAGGGTATAGGCCGGGGAATAGGCCGTGGCTACCGCCCATTCCCGCCCCCGGTTCAGGAGAAGGAGGAGAAGGCCGGCCAGGAAAAAGCGGCCCGCCCCGCGCACCGCCTCCTGCCAGCGGTTCCGGAAGGCCTCCGGCACGGGAGGTCGTAATGCCCGAATCCGGGCGACGGCCCGTTCGGCCCACTCTCCGCCGGTTCGGACCAGGTGGCGGAATTCGCTCAGGGCCCGCAGTTCATATCCCTGCTCCAGGAGAATCTCGGCCAGGGTATACCGGATCTCGGGGAGGTTCTCATCCAGGGCCAGGGCCATCTCGTAATAATTGCGAGCGGAATCGCGTTCCTTGCGCTTCTCGTGGAAGCGGCCCAGTTCGATAAAGAGGTCGGCCCGTCGTTCACCCAGCGCCCGGTCCTCGCGGAGAAGTTCCTGGTAGAGGCGGCCGGCCTCCTCCAGGTTGCCCAGGTCGCGCTGGTAGTTGGCCATCCGCAGGCGCAATGTCCGCCGATGTTCCTCGTCTTCGGCCTCCTCGATAGCCCGCTCCAGACTCTGAAGGGCCAGGTCGCGCTGGCCCGAGGCCATAAAGGCCTCCGCCGCGACCTCGGCCACCCGGGGATAGTCGGGGTTCAGGAGCAGGGTCTTGTCCCAGGTATCCAGAGCCCGCTTCGGCTGCCCATGCTTCAGGTACAGTTCACCCAGATGGAAAAAGTAGGCCGCCCCGTCCGAGGAATCTCCGATCTCCAGGCCACAGGCGGCGCAGGAGGTGCGGTCAATATCCACCCGTTCGCCGCAGGCCGGGCAAAGGACAAAAAGGTCCTGGCCGCAGTTGGCGCACTGGAAGGCGTTGGGGTCGTTCGGTTCGCCGCAGAGGGGGCAGACGGTGCGTTTGGTCTGGGGTTGGCCGGTCTCCTCTTTCCCCTCCAGGTAGCGCAACCCGGCCTGGGCCTGGGCATTGGACGGGTTGATGGCCAGGACCCGCTCCAGGCAGTAGCGTTTCTCGGCCACGGTGTCCAGCACGGCGCTCAGCCAGAGCCAGGCCTCCTCGTTGCGCGGGTCCGCCTTGAGGACGCGGCCCAGGCACTCGCGGGCCCAGTTCTTATTTCCCGACCGGGCCGCCTGGATGGCCTCGCGCATCAGGAGACGGATGCGGCCGTGTTCCACGCTTCTCCTCCGCACTCTCCGGGGTCGCCCCGGAGTTTGGATAGCCCATGGGGCAAGGCCGGCAGGACGACCTCCAGGTTCTCCCGGGCCGCCTGGGGGCTTCCCGGCAGGTTAATGATGAGGGTGTGGCCGGCGATGCCGGCTACGGCCCGCGAAAGCATGGCGTGGGGGGTCCGGCGCAGACTGGCCGCCCGCATTGCCTCGGCCAGACCCGGCGCCTCCCGCTCGATCACCCGTCGGGTGGCCTCCGGGGTCACGTCACGGGGAGAAAAGCCGGTGCCGCCGGTGGTGAGCACCAGATCGATCCCCTGGTCCACCCAGCGCCTCAGGACCTCCTCGATGGCCGGGACCTGATCGGGGACGATTTCTTCGGCGACGACCCGAGCCTGGGGAAGGGCAGAGATGGCCTCGCGGACCGCCGGGCCGCTACGGTCCTCGCGTTCGCCCCGCGAGGAACGGTCGCTTACGGTCAGGATGGCGACGGTGTACGGCTCTTCCATAGGTAAACTCTTCGGGCCGGCGGCAAGTGCGCCGGCCGCCCGGGGCATTCCCCGGGCGGCGAGCAGGCCTGTAAGCCGGGTTCTGTCCCGGCCGGCCTCGGCGCCGGCGGCCGGCCGGGGGCGACCATCTCTCTAGGCCGACGGTTTCCCGCCGGCTCCAGCGGCCTACCTGGGGCTAACAGGCGGGCCACCCATGCCCCTGCTTGGCCTTGCTCCGGACGAGGTTTACCCAGCAGGTCGGTCGCCCGACCTCTGGTGGGCTCTTACCCCACCATTTCACCCTTACCGGCACGGGGCCGGCGGTGTGGTTTCTGTGGCACTTTCTGCGGGTCACCCCGCCTGGGTATTACCCAGCGTCCTGCCCTGCGGAGCCCGGACTTTCCTCGGATGGACAAAGCCACCCGCGGCCGCCCGGCCTGCTCATATCCTATTATACCACGTCTACCCTAACAAGACAAATGAGCGAGGTGCGCCCGCGGCAAGAATGCGGTATAATAGGGTTATGAAGCAGATCGGGTTGGTGCAGAAAAGCAACTTTCCTCGTCGCCTACCTGACCTGGGGCGCCGTAGGGGCCATCTGGTGGGGCACGACGGAGCGAGAACCACCCATCGTCCGGGTCGGCAGTGGGTTGCTCCTAATCACAACCATCCTCCAGAAACTCGGCGTGCGCAACCGCACCCAGGCAGCGTTGCGGGCCCGTCAGATGGGCCTGCTTTAGCCATCCGAGCGAGAACAGTATGCGAATACTCGACGACCGCCCATCCTTTTCGCCCTGGAGAAAGCGCCTCTGGGGAGCGGTGCTCTGTGTTGGAGCCGTCCTCCTGACAGCCTGTCTGGTCCCTACCCCATCACCTCCGGGGCCGACGACGAACCTGCCTCCCGGTCCAACTTCCTACCCGGCGTCCCTTTCCCCTACCCCTCCCCCGACCCGCCCTCCCCTTCCGACCCGACCGACCTCCACCCCTCGGCCTACTCCGCAACCCACGCCACCCTGGCCGACCCCGTTGCCCACCCCTACCCCGGCCTCGCCCCTTCGTCCGAACATGCAGGTGGCCACTTTTTTCTTCTACTGGTACGACTGTCCGACCCACAACTGCGACCCTGCCCAGGCTTATGCCGTGCCTCCGGGCTGGAGCGAACCGCTGGAGGGCGACCGTCGTCCCGGCGACGGCCTCTACTACTCCTCCCTCAATCGCGACTGGTACTTCCAGGAACTGCACGACATGCGTCTGGCCGGCATCGGGATCGTCCTGCCGGTAAGTTGGGGAGATCATCCTTCCCCGTGGTTCCGCACCGGAGTGCTCCAGGCCCTGGTCGAGGCCAACCGCCTGCTGGATTCGCCCCTGCGCATCGGCCTCTTCGACGATACCTCCTCGGAAGTGGGGGAGTATAACGACTATCTGGACAACGGCCGCTTCGATGGGAGCATCTATCTGGAGGGGAACGCCTCTCTGAACCTGGACGACCCGGTGAGCGGCTTTCTTTTCTACGACCGGAAGATCAAGCCTTTTTTCCAGACGATTCCCCAGGAGATGTGGGCCACCCACGACGGCCGGCCGGTGGAAGAAGGGGGCCGACCCCTCATCGTCGTCTACTCCACCGGGCGCATTTCCCACCTGGAACGCGCCGGTGCCCTATGGGCCGGCATCAAGGCCTCCTTTGAGCGCGACTTTCACGACCGGAACGGCCGGCCCATCACCCCCTGGATCGTGCTGGAGGGCACCTGGTTTTCCGACGCCGCCCGGTCGGGCACCCCACCCATTGACGAGGTGGCCGACGGACGTTTTGCCTGGGGCACGGCCGTGAACGGGCCGAAATGGCATACCGCACGCGGCACCTACACCGTGGCCTCGGTCGGCCCGGGCTTTGACAACCGCAGGGCCGGCTGGGCCCAGACCAAACTGGAGCAACCGCGCCACCGCACCCCCGACGGCCGGGAAGGCGACCCTGGTACCTTCCTGCGCTGGAGTCTGGCCCAGATTCCGCCCCAGACCAACCTTCTCCTTATTGAGACCTGGAACGAACTCTGGGAAGGGACCAACGTCTGTCGGGCCGCCTTTCCCTCCATAGGGGGACAGGCCGTTCCGGAGGACTATTACCTGAACCTGTTGCGGGAAATGCTTCTGGGCCAGAGCCTCTGGTGGGCGGCCCAACCGCTTCCTCCTTCCTGGCCGGAACGTCTGGCCCCCAAACGGACATATCGCCTTTCCCTGGCGCTTCGGAATACCGGCACGCGCACCTGGTCGGAGGCGGGTGGAGAGCACCTATCGCTCGGCGGAACGCTTTTCCCGGCCGGCCAGGAAATCCGGCCGGCCCGGCCGGTGCGCCCCGATGAGGTGGGCCATTTCACCCTTGTCCTGGAGACACCTTCCCAGGCCGGCGTCTACACCTTCACCTGGCAAATGGAAAGCCCCGAAGGCCCCTTTGGCCCCCCGGCCCACTGGAGCATCGAGGTTGGGCCGCTGCCGCTCACCCCCTCCCTAGAGGTCCGAGCTCCGGCCGGACCGCTCTCCCCCGGCCAAACCTTCACCCTGACGGTGGAACTTTCTCCCTCCATCGCCCTGGCGGAGGTGCACCTGCAACTGCGCTTCGATCCGGCCTTCCTCCGCCTGCTGGAAGTACAGATGCTTCCCGGCCGGCCGATGCGCCGCTGGAATGTCTCCGTGGATAACGAGCGAGGATGGGCCGACCTGGAGGCCTGGGGAGAGGCGGGGGAGCCGGTACGCCGGGTGGCCCGGCTGCGCTGGCAGGCCCTCGCCCCCGGCACAGGCGGCTTCTGGGTGGAGGGAGGAGAAGTGTGGTCCCAGGACGGGGCCGCCATGTCCCTCCCGGACCTCTGGGTGCCCCTGGTCATCCGTTGATTTTCCCATTCCGGGTCCATTTTTCTGTAGCAACGACCCTCCTATGGCAGCGCCTCTTTAGCCGAACAGAACATAGTCGTTTTGACAAACCCTCGTTCCCACGGTATAATAGTAATCACCTATGTATCCAAGTTGCCAACGCAGGAGATCTAAATAGGTGTTCCGGGGAAACGGCTTATGAATTGGCAAGATTACATCGTCGTTGATCCCACCATCTGTCACGGGAAAGCCTGTATCAAAGGCACACGCATTATGGTTTCAGTTATACTCGACAATTTGGCTGCCGGCCTCTCCCTCGACGAGATTCTGCGCAGTTACCCATCCTTAAGTCGGGAAGCGGTGCAAGCCGCTATTGTATACGCCGCCGAGTTGGCCCGCGAGCGTGTGGTAGCCATTCCTGCGTAAACAACGTGATGGCATTCAAGGTTGACGAGAATCTTCCGGTCGAGGTAGCCGATTTACTGTGCCAGGCCGGCTATGATGCCGTCACCGTTTTTGAGCAGCATCTGGAAGGTTCGCGCGATTCCGATATTGCTTCTGTATGCCAGGAAGAGAGGCGTGTCCTGGTTACCCTGGACACGAATTTCGCTTATATCCGTGCATATCCACCGGCACAGTTCCCTGGCCTGATCGTTCTACGTTTACACCGGCAGGATAAACCCCACGTGCTTGAGGTCATTGGGCGTCTGATACCATTGCTTTCCAGCGAGCCGCTTGAGCATCTTCTCGCTTGAGCATCTTCTATGGATTGTTGAAGAGACGCGTGTAAGGATTAGGGGCTAGTCAGATCTGCGCTGGTTAACAAGTGGCCGGAGCCACTGACCGTCAGGTACACCATCTATGTCAAATTTTGATAGGGAAAAAACGGCCTCGGCAGCGGGTCCGCAGGTCCGCCGACAGGGAAAACATCGAAAAGGGCGTCCCGGTACGCATTGAAAGGTTCAGCCTACGGCTCTGTGTACGGGATGGTCGGCACGGCCTCAGTTGAAGCGTTCCATCGCCTTCTCCAGCCCTTCCTGCAGGAAGCATTCCACCGCGTCGGCGGCGCGCTCCAGGGTAGGTTGCCAGGCTTCCTCCTCCTGGGGGGTGAGGGGCTGGAGGACGTATTCCACCGGGTCCATGTTCGGGTCGGCTGGCCGGCCGATGCCCAGCCGCAACCGGGGCAAGTCCTCCGTACCCAGGGCGGCGATGACCGAAAGCATCCCCTTATGGCCAGCCGCCCCTCCGCGGGCACGCAGCCGAATCGTCCCCGGTGGGAGGTCCAGGTCATCGTAGACGACCAGAACGCGCTCCGGGGGCAACTTCAGGTGGCGGCATAGGGCAGCGACCGAGCGGCCGCTACGGTTCATAAAGGTATAAGGGCGGGCCAGGACGACGGAACGGCCGGCGATCTCTCCCCGGGCGATACGGGCATACCCTTTTTTCTCCCGGAAAGAAAGGCCGTGTCGCTTCGCCAGAACCTCCAGGCAACGGAAGCCGGCATTGTGGCGGGTATGGGCGTACTCCTCTCCGGGGTTGCCCAGGCCCACGATCAGATACTCGGCCGGCGGTACTTTCAGGAAAGGCACCTCTTTTCTCCCGGCGGATTTCCCGATGGCTACGGCCCGGCTGCCTCCACCTGTTCCAGGGCCTGTTCCACCTTCCCTCGGGTCTCCTGCAAGGCCTGCTCCAGGGGAATCTGGCGCTCGATTACGTTATAAAGAAGGCTTTCCAGCGGGTCCCACAGGGCTTCCTCCCGCCGGTCCAGCGGGCGCGGCCGGCCGAGTTCGGCCTGACGGACAAAGGCCGCCTGGAGCGGCCGGGAGGAAAGGTCCAGGCCGCTCCAGGTGGGAACCGCCTCCAGTTGGACCAGGCGCTCCCCCTGGACCTGGGGACCGCCCAGGAAGTACAGAAGGTCCAGCGTGGCCTGGGGATGGAGGACCAGGCGCACCGGATTGACCAGGAGCACCCGGTAGCCGACCAGCGGACTGGGCCAGACCCGGGTCTCGCTGAGCATGGGCAGCGGGGCTACTCCCAGCCGCTCGCTTCCCAGGGCCTGTAGGTAATCGGGCAAGACCCAGGAGCCGTTCACGACCATCGCCACCACGCCGCTTTTGAAGAAAGCATCGGCCTGGCCGTAACTCTCGGTGGCGATGACGCCGGGAGACATCTGCACCGCCTGTAGCCACTGGAGCCAGGCCCGCATCTCCAGGGTATCGAGGGCCGGCCGACCCTCCTCATCCAGGAGTCGCCCTCCGAAGGCGTACAGATAGCCGATCGTGTTGTAAAAACTCAAGGGATAGGCCAGGCCGGCCTGCTCCTGGGCCGGCCTGGTGGCGGCCAGGCTCAGAAGGGCCGTCGTGTTCGTCGGCGGCTCGACCACAAAGTCGCGGTTGTAGTACAGAGCCACCGTCTCGCAAGCGAAGGGAACGGCGTAGAGATGCCCCTGAGTCCGTACCCCATCCAGCGCAAAAGGGTACAGGGAGGCCCAGAAGTCCTGCGTCAGGAGGTCCTCCAGCGGCGCAAGGGCCTGACGGTCGGCCAGGGGACCGATCCAGTGGCTCCACCCGACCAGGAGGTCCGGGCCGCCCCCCTCCAGCACCGCCGTTTCGTACTCGGCCAGCACCTCCCCCACCGGAACCCGACGCAGGTGCACCAGCACCTCGGGATGCCGCTGGCGGTAATCGGCCAGAAGCCGGCGGTAGAGCGCCTCTTCCTCGCCATCCCAGGTGTGCCACACCGTCAGAGTGATTCCGGCGGCAGGAGTTGCCGTCGGAGGTGGAGGAGGCAAAGAAGACGGAGATGGTGCCACCGTAGGAGACGGGGAGGAAACACATTCTGCCAGAAGCCCCACGAAGATGAGGAGTAGAGGCAGAATGCGCTCTGCCTTTCCGGGTCGGCATCGGTTGCTCATCTAGCGCGAGCCTTTCAGTTCGGCCAGGTACTCCTGTACCGCCTGAAGTTCGGCCTGGAGTTCCTTCAGGTACTCTTCCAGGCGGGCGATGCGCTCCTCGCGGGTGGAAAAGCGTCGGCGAAAGCCCGGAGCCCACTCCCGGAGTCTCGGTTCACCGCAGCACCAGTACCGATGATGCATACCGTGTCCGCACATGGTGTTCACCTCCTTTTTTCGGGAAAGCGGTCCCGGTAGACGGCCAGAAAACGCTCCAAGCGCTCGCGTAGGCGGCGAATTCCCGCCGCCCAGGCATGAAGATATTCCACGCCATCGTCGGTGATTTCATAGATCCGCCGGGCCGGCCCACGCCCTTCGGTATCCCAGACAGAACGCACCAGCCCCTCTTCCTCGAACTGACGCAGAGTGCGGTAGAGGAAGCCGGGATCGACGGCCGGCACCTCTTCCCCTTGCGCCAGCCGTTCGATCAATTCGTAACCGTGGGCCGGCTTCTCGGCCAGGAGGAGCAAAAGCCATGGCTGTAAAAAGCCCCGTATTCGCCGGCCTTCTGGACAGCAACGCTCATGCCCGCCCCGGCGGTCGCACATCAGAACCTCCGATATATGACCTACGCATATATTATACCACTTCCACAAAAACTGCCAAGTGTCGATCTACTCCGCTCTCCGGGCCGGGATCGTAGCCCAAAGACGTCCTAGACAAGGCAGCCCATTTTGAAAGTCCATTGGATCGGCCGAGGATTTGACAGAACGGGCATTTGCGGGTATACTGAAAAATAGATGGTGCCCGTAGTTCAATTGGCGGAGCGTCTGACTGTGGATCAGAAGGTTGCGGGTTCGAGCCCCGCCGGGCACCTTTTCTCTTATCCGGCGTAGGGACGGGATCTCCCCTGTCCCTGCGCGGTTCACCGACTTGGGGATTTACCGTTTTTCGCCGCCCATGCGCATGAATGATGGCCTTCCCGGCCGCTGGATCGAGATGCAACTTTTCCCGGCTCTTCGGGGGGCCGGCCTGGGGCCGGCCCTGGGATGGCTCGCCGGGGCGTTGGCCTCGGGACAACCCCTCTGGACTTGGCCCTCCCCGGCCTGGCTGTTCCTGGGCCTCTTCCTTTGCACGGCGGCCTGGGGACGGCTGTGGGCCCGCTCGGGGCAGGCTGCCGACCCCTTCACAGCCGGCCCCAGGCCGGCCCAAGAGGGACACCCCCGCTTTCTCCTGCCTTACACCGTCCCCGGCTCTCTAAGCGCCTCCTGGGAGGAGGCACTCCGACGGCTCTGGGCGAACGTGCGCTGCCGGTTGATGGCCCCGGAAAGCGGCATGGTCGAGACCGGCGGACTGGTCCTCCTGCTCCTGGTCGTGGCCGGCCTGTGGGGATGGCGCCCCCTGGTCGTGGCCGGGATCGGGCTGGCCCTCCTCCTCCTGCGCCGGCTGGTGCGCGGCCGGCCGGCCGCCACTCCCCTGCTCCTCCCCCTGGCCGGGATGGCCTGGCCCTGGTGGCTGGGGCAGAGCACCTGGGCCGTACTCGACGCCCCCTCTCTCCTCCTGAGCCTGCTCTGGGGACTTTCCTACGCCGGCTGGGCCCGGTGGACGGACCCCTCGGCGGCCGGCCGGCCGCCCTTCCTGGAGACTAACCTGCCCCAGTGCGCGATCCTGGCTTTCCTCTTCTTCTCCGCCCACCCGATCTCCGGCGCCATCCTGACCCTGCTCCTGCTGGGCCAGGTGCTCCTCCAAATCCGCCTGCTCCGGGCCGGACGCCGGGAGGAAATCGCCGGCCGTACCTGGCTTCCGGCCGCCGCTGGGGTGATCCTCAGCGGGCTAGTACTGGGCGGATGGATCGGACGTTGACAGAATCGGCCCGCTACGGTACAATGGGCGGCCAGAAACATCGGCCACAGACCGAAAAGGACGGGAACGATGACCGAAACGCTCCTTGGCAATCGCTATGAACTGGAGGCCCTCATCGGACAGGGAGGTATGGCCCACGTCTACCGGGCCCGCGACCGTGTGCTCGGCCGGTCGGTGGCGATCAAAATCCTCCGCCCCGAATATGTCAGCGATGAAAACCTTCTGGCCCGCTTCCAGCGGGAGGCCCGAGCCGCTGCTGCTCTCCTCCACCCCAATATCGTCTCCGTCTACGATGTCGGCCAGGACGGCGACCGGCATTATATCGTGATGGAATATATGCCCGGCCCCACGCTAAAAGAGGTCATCCGCCAGCGGGCCCCCCTGCCGGTGGAACAGGCCCTGAGGATAGCCGAACAGGTCTGTGCCGCCCTGGAATACGCCCACCGCCACGGGGTTATCCACCGCGACATCAAGCCCCAAAACATCCTCTTCAGCGAGGACGAGGAGGTGGTCAAGGTGGCCGACTTTGGTATCGCCAAGAGCCGCCTCGACCCCGAGATCACCGCCGAACGACTGGCCCTGGGCACGGTCAAGTATATCAGCCCGGAACAGGCCCGCGGCGTGGAGGTCGTCCCGCAGTCGGACCTCTACTCCCTCGGCGTCGTCCTCTACGAGATGCTCACCGGAGAGCAGCCTTTCACGGGCGATACCCCGGTGAGCATCGCCCTCCAGCACATCGAAGCCGAGCCGCCTCCCCCCCGCCAGTTCAATCCCTACCTTCCACCGGCCGTGGAGGAAATCGTCCTGCGCTGCCTGGCCAAAGATCCCCGGCATCGCTTCCTCTCGGCCCGCGAGATGCGCCTGGCCCTGGAGCGCTACCGCCTCGTCGGGGCCGAGGCCACCGGGGCGATCCCGCAGTCCCTGGCGATCCCGCCGGGACAGCCTGCGCCTTATCCTCCGTCGCCGACCCCTTCGATACCGGTTCAAGGTCCGACCCGCCCTCCCTATGCCGTCCCCCGCCGTCCGCCGGCCTCGACCCGCGAGGCCGGCCTGGGGCCGCTGGGCATCGTCCTCCTGGTGCTGGTCGCCGCCGGCCTGGTCAGCCTGGTGACGCTGGGCATCCGCTTCTGGCCAGCGCTCTTCCCCTCGACACCCGTCCCTACCCCTCTTCCCACCGCCACCGCCACCCCCACGGCCCTCCCCCAGGTCTCCGTCCCCGACCTGAAGGGCCTGAGCCGGGAGGAAGCCCGGGCTCGCCTTTCCGAACGCGGCCTGCAATACGCCGAGGCCAAGCCTGTCTATGACCCGTACATCGAGCCTGGACACGTCGTCTCTCAGGAGCCACCTTACGGCACCTATGTGCCCTATGGCAGCGTGGTGACCGTTACGCTGGGAGCCGAGCCGGGGATCGCCCGGGTGCCCCAGGTCGTCCAGTACCCCCTGGCAGCGGCCGAGGAACTGGTTCGACGAGCCGGCTTTCGCGTGGCCAAAGAGGAAGTGGGATGTACGAGCACCCAGGCCGGTTATGTGGACCGGCAGGAACCACGCGGCAACATCCAGTACCTGCAGGGCCTGACCGTCACCCTCTATGTGAGTCTGGGCCGGGAACAGACGGTGATGCCGGAGGTGCGAAGGCTGCCGCTGGAAGAGGCCCGCCGTCAGGTAGAGGAGGCCGGCCTGACCTGGGGATTCTCCCAGGGGCAAACCCAGGCCGACATGCCGCCCGGCGTGCGCATCGAGGACCTGGGAGCGCCCGGTCAGGTCATCAGTTATCGGGTCGAGTTCGGCAGCCGAATCTACTCGGACGAACAGATGCCGCCGGGGACACGCATCCCCTGCCGGGCAACGATTCACGTGGCCTATAACGCCACATCGCCGTAACGCCGGAAGCGAGGCCGAACCGTTCCTTACCCCTCCGGTGGGTGCGCAGGTGCAGACGGCACAGATACGACCGAGATGGAAGGCCGGCGAAACGTTCCTCGTGAGGCGGGCGATTGGGGCCGGCCTCACGCTCCTCCTGGGCCTGGCCACCGGATGGGTCGCCGCACGCTACGGGTTACTCCTGCCCCTGGCTACGCTATCCGGCCTGGCCGCGGCAATCTTTGCCTTCCTCTTTCCCTGGAAGGGCTTCCTCCTGGCCGTGGCGATTGCCGTCCTCCTTCCCTTCGGCGTCCTCCCCGTCTCGCTGGGCCTGACCCCTTCCTTCCTGGAACTCGCCCTCCTCGGCTTCTTCGGGGGTTGGCTCCTCTCCCCTCTACTCGGAGGACGCTGGTATGGACGTTTCTCCATCCCGGATGCCCTGGCCTGGGCCTTCTTCGGGCTGACCCTCTTTTCCCTGGTCCTCGGGCATGGAATAACCGCCACCATCCTGCATCACTACGGAAAATTCGCCCTGGGGCTGCTGGCCTTCTTTGGCGTCCGCCGCCTGGTCCACACCCGCGAACACCTCCGGCAATTCCTGCGCCTCTTCCTGCTGGCGGCCGGCCTGGCCGCCGGATTGGGCATCCTCCTTCAGGCCCTGCCCGACCCTCTGGCCCGCGACCTCCTGGTGGGACTGGGGCCACTGGGCTATCCCACCCAGGGGCGGGTGCTGCGCTACGTGGAGGACGATCCCGACGGCCTGGAACGGGCCATCGGTACGGCGGTGGACCCCAACAGTTTCGGCGGGATGCTCGCCGTAGCGGCGGCGATGGCCCTCACCCCGATTTCCCTGTCCCCCCATTCGACGAAGGAAGGCGGGATGGAAGTCAACCTGCCGAAGGTGGGGTTGAGGGTGGCCCCACTCCTGGCCTGCCTCTACCTGACCCACTCGCGGGCCGCTCTGGGCGGTTTCCTGGTGGCGGCCGTCTTCCTGGCCACAGTGCGCTACCGCCGCCTGTGGTGGTTCCTCCTGGCCGGTGTTCTCCTGCTGGCTTTTCTCATCCTGGGAGCGGGATGGAGCGGACCGGCCCTGGAACGCCTCCGCCAGGGCCTCTTCTTCCAGGACCTGGCCAACCGGATGCGCCTGGCCGAGTTCGCCAATGCCCTGGTCATCCTCGGCCGCTACCCGACCCTGGGCGTGGGCCTGGGAAATGCCCCCGATATCGACCTGAGCGTGGGCGTCTCCAGCCTCTACCTGACCGTCTCCGAACGGATGGGCTTGCTGGGGTTTTTCTCCTTCCTGGCCTTCATCGGGGTCGCCCTATCCCGAGGGCTACGCCTGGCCCGCCAGGAGGAAGAACGGCTGGCTCTGCTGGCCGGTGCGGTATCTGCCCTGAGCACAGGGCTGCTGGACCACTATTTCTTCAACCTGGAATTTCCGCACATGGCCTTCTTGCTCTGGGGAATCCTGGGATTGGCCACCTCTGTGGGTCAACCCGTGGCAAGTGCTCCTGGTGAGCAAAGAAAACCTCGGGGAGCACCACGCGGGTGCTCCCCGAGCCTATCCGCTTGCTGCGAGTAAGGCAACCCGCCCGCTACCCCGCCGCTTATGGCAGCCGGCCGTTTCCCGGGACAGGGGAAGGAGTGGTATAATATAGAAAAGGCCTGTGCCGAGGAGACGGCGGATGAGCCGTTCGCTGCGCCGCTTGATCAGCCATATCGGCCTTCTTTTCTTCGACGCGGCCATGGCTTTTCTGGGCTTTGTGCTGGCCTATGTTCTGCGGTATGAACTGGAACTGGGGCAGGCCGTCCTGGAGGAGTACGATCTGCCCTTCAACCGCTTCCTCTGGATCGGCGTCACCCTGGTCCTCTTCCTCCTGGCCCTTTTTGAGGCGCGGGGACTCTACCGTTCGCCCCGGGGAGCACCCTGGCTGGAGACCCTTTCGCGGGTGGTCGGCAGCACGACCCTGGCCGTAGCTGCCCTCGTCGTCGTCCTCTACGCCACCCAGACCTACTACAGCCGTCTGCTTTATGTCTACGCCTGGCTGACGATGATCCTCACCGTCGGGATCGGGCGAGCCGTGTTACATCGGGGGATGCAGTGGCTGTGGCGTCATGGCGTTGCGGCCGAGCGGGTGCTGGTGGTCGGGGCCGGCCCGCTGGGGCAACAGGTGATGCAGACCATTCGCCGGCAACCCCAGTTGGGCTATTTCCTGGTCGGATATGTGGACGATGCCCCTCTGCCGGAAAACCCCACCGAGGACGAACCGTTCCGCTATCTGGGCCGGCCGGAGGACCTTCCCCTGCTCCTGGAGCCCTGCCGGATCGACCTGGCGATCATCGCCCTCCCCTCGGAAGCACACCGGAAGGCACTGGAGGCGGCGGCCCACTGCCGTAACGAAGGAGTGGACTTTCGCCTGGCCCCCGACATCTACGAGATGAGTTTCGACCGGGTGGACATCGCCGAACTGGGCGGTGTGCCCCTCCTGGGCCTGAAGGAGGTGGCCATCCGGGGTTGGAACCTCCTCCTGAAACGGGCGATGGATATGCTCCTTTCGCTCCTGGTCCTTTCGCTTGGCTGGCCGCTCTTTCTCCTGATCGCCGTGGCCATCAAACTGGATTCCCCGGGGCCCATCCTCTTCACCCAGAAACGCATCGGACGAAAAGGCCGGCCTTTTACCGTCTTCAAATTCCGCACGATGTACGAGCGCGCCGAGAAGGAAAAAAGTCGCCTGGCCGCCCTGAACGAGGCCGACGGCCCGCTCTTCAAGATTCGTGCCGACCCCCGCGTGACCCGCGTCGGCCGCATTCTGCGCCGTGCCAGCCTGGACGAACTTCCCCAGGTGCTGAACATCCTCCTGGGGGAGATGAGTTGGGTAGGACCCCGCCCGGGCACTCCCGACGAGGTGGCCCAGTATCAGCCCTGGCAGCGCAAACGCCTGGAGGTGCTCCCCGGCGTCACCGGGCTGTGGCAGATCTCCGGACGCAGCGACCTCTCCTTCGAGGATATGATTCGCCTGGACATCTACTATATCGAAAACTGGAGCCTGTGGCTGGACATCCTCATCCTTCTCCGAACGATTCCGGCCGTGATCAGCGGAAAAGGAGCGTATTAGGTGTTTCACACACAACATGCAACACGAGATAAAATGCGCATCCTGATCACCGGGGGAGCCGGCTTCATCGGTTCCCACCTCTGCGACCGGCTGGTGGGCGAAGGGCATGAAGTCATCGCCATGGACAACCTGGTCACCGGGAGCATGGACAACATCGCCCACCTGCTGGAAAACGAGCGTTTCTCCTTTGTCCACCACGATGTGACCCACTACATTGCCGTAGAGGGGCCGCTGGACGCCGTGTTGCACCTGGCTTCCCTGCCCAGTCCGGTGGACTATCTGGAGAAGCCGATCCAGACCCTGAAGGTGGGAGCGCTGGGCACCCACAACGCCCTGGGGCTGGCGCTGGCCAAGAAGGCCATCTTTCTCCTGGCCTCCACCTCCGAAGTCTACGGGGACCCCCAGGTGCATCCCCAGCCGGAGACCTACTGGGGCAACGTCAATCCTGTGGGGCCGCGCGGCGTCTATGACGAGTCCAAGCGCTTCGCCGAAGCCCTGACGATGGCCTACCACCGCGCCCATGGCCTCCCCACCCGCATCGCCCGCATCTTCAATACCTACGGTCCCCGTATGCGCCTGGACGACGGCCGCGTCGTTCCCAACTTTATTCGTCAGGCCCTCCTGGGGGAGCCACTCACCGTCTACGACGACGGCAGCCGTACCCGCTCTTTCTGCTACATTGACGATATGGTAGAGGGCCTCGTCCGCCTTCTGAGAAGCGATTACTGCGGCCCGGTCAATCTGGGCAACCCCCAGGAGATGACCATCCTGGAGTTTGCCCGGAAGGTGCTGGAGGTCACGGGCAGTTCCTCTCCCATCGAGTTCATCGTCCCCGCGGACGAGCGCACTCGGGATGACCCCAACATTCGCCAGCCGGACATCACCCTGGCCCGCCGGCTTCTGGGGTGGGAGCCGCAGATTTCCCTGGAGGAAGGCTTGCGTCGGACGATCCCCTGGTTTCGGGAGAGACTGGCCCGGGAGGGGAGGCGGTGAGCATCCTGGTGACCGGGGGGGCCGGCTTTATCGGCTCCCACCTTTGCGAGGCGCTACTGGCCCGGGGGGAGCGGGTCATCTGTCTGGATAACTTCAACGACTATTACAGTCCGGAGCGCAAGCGGCGCAACATCGCCGGATGTCTGGCCCATCCTGATTTCCGCCTCTATGAGGCCGATGTGCGGGACGAAGCGGCCGTGGCATCCCTCTTTGAGCAGGAGCGGCCGGAGCGGGTGGTGCACATCGCCGCCATGGCCGGGGTACGTTACTCCGTACAGCAGCCCCGGCTCTATGCGGAGGTCAATGTGGGGGGGACGCTGGTTTTGCTGGAAAATGCCCGCCGGCAAGGGGTGCGCAACTTTGTGCTGGCTTCCAGTTCCTCGGTCTATGGGGCAAGCAGCCGGGTCCCCTTCCGTGAGGACGATCCCTGTGTCCACCCGATCTCGCCCTATGCGGCCACCAAGCGGGCAGCCGAACTCCTGGCCTATACCTATCACCACCTCTACGGCCTGCGTTGTACCTGCCTGCGCTTTTTCACCGTATACGGGCCGCGCGGCCGGCCGGATATGGCCCCTTACCGCTTCCTGGACTGGATTTATCGGGAAGAGCCGCTGGAATTCTTCGGGCAAGGACACCGGCGCGACTTTACCTACATTGACGACATCATCGCCGGGGTGCTGGCGGCCCTGGAAGCCGATTTCCCCTTTGAGATCATCAACCTGGGGAACTCTCACCCCATCCCTACCGAGGCGTTTATCGCCCTGATCGAGGAGATCGTCGGCAAAAAGGCCCGGCTGGTGCGGCTGCCACCGGTGCCGGGCGATGTCCCCCAGACCTATGCGGACATCTCCAAGGCCCGGCGGTTGCTGGGTTTTGAGCCCAAGACACCGGTGGAAGAGGGGATGCGCCGCTTTTTTGCCTGGTATCTGGAGGAAGTGGCCGGCCGGCCTTCTGGGACACCTCCGGCACCCCCAGGCCCGCCCTCTCGGCCGAGTTCCTGAGCCGCCGATTTGCACAAACCGGCGAGTTGGTGTAGAATACCGCGCATCCTGGAAATTCCAACGGAGGTAGCATGGAACAGGCGACCCTTTTTGAACGGGGTGGACAGTGGGGGGTTCTGGCTACGGCCGTCCTGGCTCTGCTCTATGCCCTCTGGCTGGCCCGCCAGATTCTCCGGGAGGATACCGGCACCCGACGGATGCAGGATGTGGCCTGGGCCATCCGGGACGGGGCCAATGCCTACCTGCGCCGGCAGTTCCGCAGCCTTCTTCTTCTCATCGTCATCCTGGTGGCCGGGTTGTACCTGACGGCGGCCCTGGCCGGCCAGGAATGGACCGTCTCGGTCGGCCGGGCCGCCGCCTTCCTCATGGGGGCACTTTTCTCCGCTACCGTGGGCTACATCGGCATGAATATGGCCGTACAGGGCAACATCCGGGTGGCCTCGGCCGCCCGGCGCTCCTTTGCCGACGCCCTGCGCATCGCCTACCGCACCGGCACGATTACCGGGATGCTCACCGACGGGCTGGGCCTCCTGGGCGGCACGGCCATTTTCATGATCTACTGGGAAAAGGCTCCCGAGGTGCTGCTGGGCTTTGGTTTCGGGGGAACGCTCCTGGCCCTCTTCATGCGGGTGGGCGGCGGCATCTACACCAAGGCCGCCGACGTGGGGGCGGACCTGGTGGGAAAGGTCGAGGTGGGCATCCCGGAGGACGATCCCCGCAACGCCGCCGTCATCGCCGACCTGGTGGGCGATAACGTCGGCGACTGCGCCGGCATGGCCGCCGACATCTTCGAGTCTTATGAGGTGACCATCGTCTCCGCCATGATCCTGGGGCTGGCCATCCAGCCCTTTGCGTTGAAATGGATCGTCTTTCCCCTCCTGGTACGGGCCATCGGGGTGCTTTCCTCCATCATCGGCACCTATGCCGTTTCCTGGTGGCCGACCCGGGAGGATGCCTTCCGGGCCATGGACCTTTCCTACGACCTCTCCTCCTTCATCTCCACCGCCAGTTTCTTCCTCCTGGCCTATTTCTACGTGGGCGACCTGCGCGTCTTTGCGGCAACGGCGGCCGGCATTTTGCTCGCCGTCGGCTTCAACAAGTTCACCGCCTATTTTACCCACCCCAAGAACACCCCGGTGAAGGAGATTGCCCGTTCCAGCCGCACCGGGGCAGCGACCAACCTTCTGACCGGCCTCTCCGTCGGCTACGAAAGCACCGTCTGGGCCATTCTGATCATCGCCGCGACGATTCTCCTCTCCGTCTTTATCTACACCGTCCAGGTTGGGCAGGCGATCTCCACCGGCATCCTCATCGGCGGTGCCGTCCTGGGGCTTCTGGCCGGCCTTTTCGTCTACCGGCGCACCCGGCACATCGAACTGGGGATATTTTCCGCCCTGGGAGTGCTGGTCGTGGCCGTGATCATGGGCTCCTTCAGCACCGAGGGGATGACCCCGCAGAACCGCATCACCTTTATCCTCTACAGCGTCTCCCTGGCCGGGATCGGGATGCTTTCACACACCGGGAACAACGTCTCGATGGATGCCTTCGGCCCGATCGCCGATAACGCCGGCGGCATCGGGGAGATGGCCGAGCTGGAGCCTTCGGCCCGCCAGATTCTGGCCGAACTGGACGCCGTGGGCAACACCACCAAGGCCATCACCAAGGGCATCGCCATCGCCTCGGCGGTGATCGCCGCCGTCTCCCTCTTCGGGGCCTATATCACCGACATCGGCAAGGTGGCCCAGGAGGTCGGGGTAGAGGCGCTCCGGGTGATCGACGTCGCCGATCCGATGGTCTTTATCGGCCTGCTCATCGGCGGGGCCATGCCTTTCCTCTTCAGCGCATTGACTATCCGGGCCGTGGGGCGGGCGGCCGGCCTGATCGTGGAGGAGGTGCGCCGGCAGTTCCGTATTCCCGGGGTGCTGGAGTGGCGGGTGAAGCCGGATTACGCCCGGGCCGTGACCATCTGCACGGCGGCGGCCCAGAAGGAACTCATCAGCCTGGGACTTCTGGCCGTCCTCACTCCCATCGTCGTCGGCTTTCTTCTGAAGGAGGCGGCGCTGGGGGGCTTTCTGGCCGGGGTCATCGTGGTCGGACAACTCCTGGCCGTCTTTATGGCGAACTCCGGCGGGGCCTGGGATAACGCCAAGAAGGTCATCGAGGACGGCTGGTATGGGGGCAAGCGCTCGGAGGCGCATCGGGCGGCGGTGGTCGGGGATACGGTGGGCGATCCGTTGAAGGACACGGCCGGCCCGGCCCTCAACCCGATGATCAAGGTGATCAATCTGGTCTCACTTCTGGTGGCCCCCCTGATCGTCCGGCTGGGGAAAGAAGCCCAGTTGCAGCCGTACATCTACGCCGTCGCCGGCGTAGGACTAGCCATCGTCATCGCCGCGATCCTCTACAGCAAGAAGGAGATCGGTTTCGGCATCGACCAGGAAGTGCTGGTCACCGACGAGGCGCTGGAAGTCCAGATGCGTGCCGGAAAGCGGCCTCCGGAGGAATAGGCCGTAGAGACCCAACCGAATCTGGCGACCCCAGCGGTAGGCAGGCGGGATAGACGGTTCGGCGAGAAAAAAGACGGTGCCGGGGCCGACACCGTCCAGGTGGGCGACATTGGATTTGAACCAATGACCTCTTCCGTGTGAAGGAAGCGCTCTCCCGCTGAGCTAGTCGCCCGATATTAAAATTATACCACAACTCCGCGAAAAACGCAAATCAGGAGGAGAAAAGTGGCGGGTCTGGCAGGAGCAACCTCGGTTGAGCAGATCGGACTGCTCCTTGTCATTTGCACGGCTCTGGCCGCACTGGTCTATGCCTGGCGGCTGGGTCGGGAGGTGCTGCGGGAGGACCCCGGCACGGAGAAGATGCAGGAAATCTCCAACGCCATCCGGCAGGGGGCGGTGGCCTATCTGAACAAGCAGATGGAGGTGGTGGTTCCACTGGCCTTTGTCCTGGCCACGCTCCTCTTTCTCACCGCCCACCTGGCCGGGGCACCGTGGGAAATCTCACTGGGGCGCGGCGCGGCCCTTCTCCTGGGGGCCGGTTGCTCGCTGGCCATCGGGCAGATCGGGTTGCGTTTCATCGGCACCCGGGGAAACGTCCGGGTGGCCAACCAGGCCCGGTTGGGCTCTTTCCGGGGGGCGCTACGGGTGGCCTACCGCTCCGGGACCATCGCCGGGATGCTGGCCGACGGTCTGGGCCTCCTGGGCGGGACGACCATTTTCCTCCTTTACGGCAAGAACGCGCCGGAGGTCCTCCTGGGCTTTGGCTTCGGGGGGACGCTCCTGGCGATGTTCATGCGGGTGGGCGGGGGCATCTACACCAAGGCCGCCGATGTAGGAGCCGACCTGGTGGGCAAGGTGGAGGCGGGGGTCCCGGAGGACGATCCCCGCAACGCCGCCGCCATCGCCGACCTCGTGGGCGATAACGTGGGCGACTTTTCGGGGATGGCCGAGGATGTCTTCGAGTCCTATGAGGTGACCATCGTCTCGGCGATGATCCTGGGCCTGGCGGTGATGGAGGTTCCCGGTTTCCAGAACCTGAAGTGGATCGTCTTCCCCCTCCTGGTACGGGCCATCGGTGTCTTCTCCAGCATCATCGGCACCTATGCCGTCTCCCTGTGGCCGACCAAGGAGGATGCTTTCCGGGCCATGGACCTTTCCTACGACCTCTCCTCGATCATCTCGACCACCTCATTCTTCCTGCTGGCCCATTTCTACGTGGGCGACCTGCGCGTCTTTGCGGCGACGGCGGCCGGCATTCTGCTCGCCGTCGGCTTCAACAAGTACACCGCTGCCTTTACCCAGCGCGGCACTGCGGCGGTGCGCCGGCTGGTGCGTTCTTCCAGGACCGGGCCGGCCACGGTGATCCTGTCGGGCCTGGCGGTGGGCTACGAGAGCACCGTCTGGGCCATCCTGATCGTCGTGCTGAGCATCGTCCTGGCGATCGCCATCTACCTGGTTACCTGGCCGGCGGAGGTCATCCCCTGGATCATCGGTGGGGCGGCGGTCCTGGCGGTGGCGGCAGGGCTGTACCTCTGGAAAAAGACGCGGCGCATCGAGAACGGCATCTTCGGTGCGGCCGGTGTGATGGTCATCGGGCTGATTGTGAGCAGTTTCCGGGCCGCGCCGGCCGGCCACGAGTTCACCTTCATCCTCTACTCGGTGGCCCTGGCCGGCATCGGGATGCTTTCGCATACCGGCAACAACCTGGCGATGGACGCCTTCGGCCCGATCGCCGATAACGCCGGCGGCATCGCCGAAATGGCCAAGGAAGACTTTGCCCACTCCGAGGGGCAGAGGACACTGGCCCTGTTGGATAGCGTCGGCAACACGACCAAGGCCATTACCAAGGGCATCGCCATCGCTTCGGCGGTGATCGCCGCCATCTCCCTTTTCGGCTCCTTCATCACCGACATCGGCAAGGAGGCGGCGAAAAGGGGGGTCGAAGCCCTCAAGGTCATTGATGTCTCCGACCCGGTGGTCTTTATCGGCCTCCTCATCGGTGGGGCGCTTCCCTTCATGTTCAGTTCCGTCCTCCTGCGGGCGGTGGAACGGGCGGCGGCGCTCATCATCGAGGAAGTGCGCAAGCAGTTCCGCCGGCCGGGTGTCCTGGAGGGCCGGGTGAAGCCGGAGTACGGCCGGGTGGTCCGCATCTGCACCGATGCGGCGCAGCGGGAACTCATCGTCGTGGCCATGCTGGGCATCCTGACGCCGGTGGTGGTGGGCTTTATGATCGGAGAAAAGGCGCTGGGGGGCTTCCTAGCCGGCATCATCGTCGTGGGGCAACTCCTGGCCGTCTTTATGGCCAACGCCGGCGGGGCCTGGGACAACGCTAAGAAGGAGATCGAGGCCGAGCCGGTCGACCCGTCCCGCGGCCTGGGTAAGGGATCGGACCGGCACAAGGCCGGCGTCATCGGCGACACGGTGGGCGATCCGCTGAAAGATACGGCCGGCCCCTCCCTGAACCCGATGATCAAGGTGGTCAACCTGGTCTCGCTCCTCATCGCTCCCCTCATCATCACCGTGCGGGCGACCGGCGGCTCCACCCGCCTGATCAGTTATATCATTGCCGGGGCCTGCCTGATAGCCCTCCTGGGAGGAATCATCTTCAGCAAACGCGAGCCTCGGCCGATTGAAGAGGTCCCCCACCCCTGGCCGTCCGAAGGGCTAGCCGGTGGCAGCGGCAACCCTGAATAAGGTCCTGCGGAGATTCGGCGGGGCGACGGTTTGGCCCTGCAAAACGGTCCTATCGTAGCACGGACCGGCGGGCTTTCTGCCGATAGGGTGGCCGCGATGGAGCATACCGCCGACGGTCCGGGCCGCGACGGCATCTCCGGTAGCCATAAGGATTACCGCAAACTCCTGTAGAACGCCGGCCCGGAGGTAGGCGATGGTTTCGCCGGAACTTTTCGAAATCGTCCGCTGTCCCCTCTGCCGGGACGAGGGTCTCCTTCGTCCGGAAGGAGAAGTCCTGCGTTGCCTCCGCTGCGGGGCCACCTACGTGCGCCGGCCGGACTATCTGGACCTCCTGCCGCCGGCCGGAACTCTAGCCCATACTTCCCGCTACGTCGCCGAGGAGGAGAAGATGGCCGAGGCCCTGGATTACCGCCGGGTGGGACCGCCGCTCCTGGCGGCGGGGGTGCGACAGCGGATGCTTCGGCGGATGTTGCGCTTCCAGGGGAACGAGCGTGTCCTGGACTGCGGCTGCGGCAACGGGAAGTTTGCTCTGTGGAACCGCGCCTCGGTGGGGCTGATGGTCGGCCTGGACCCGGCCACCCTCTTTGCCGATGCCGCCCTGGAGGAGGTAGCCCTGGTACGGGGGGATGCCCGTCGTCTCCCCTTTGCCTCGGGCTCCTTCGACAAGGCGTTTTCCATCGATGTCCTGGAGCACCTTTCGCGTCCGGACATCGAGGCCATGCTGGGCGAACTCCGGCGCGTCCTGCGGCCCGGCGGCCGGCTACTCATCTATTCCAACACCCGCGAGCCTTCTTCCCTTCAGCCGATTATCTCCTTCTGGCGGCTTCTGGGCCGGCTCCTGCGCCGGTGGAGGAAGGTGCCCGATCCGGACGCCCTACGCAAGGCCGATCACATCAAGGCCATCGCCACCTTCGCCGAACTCTGTACCCTGGTGGAGGAGGCCGGCTTCCATCGGGTGCAGGTGCGCTTCTGGAATAGCGTGGTTACCTCCTTCGTGGACCATGTGCTCCTGCCGGCCCTTGTCCTCCGCCGAAGCACGCCCGGTAGCGCGGGGGAGAAGGACCGGGTCCGCTGGCAGGAACGGGCCGGCCGGCGCGGCCTCCTGTATCGGGCCGGCCAGGTGCTGACCTGGCTGATGGGCCTGGACTTTTTCTTCTTCGGCCGATTGCGGGCCGGCTCCTATTTTCTCCTTCTGGAGCGAGGAAATTGAGGGTCGTTTTCGTTTATCCGGACGTACTGGAAGGCGCGGCCTGGCAGGGCTACTACTATTCGGGCCTGGCCATCCTTTCGGCCGTACTGAAGGAGGCCGGCCATGAGGCGGTCCTCCTCCATGCGACCCGGCCGCCCGGCCGGGAGGAGTTTCTTCGGCGGCTGGAGGCCCTTTTGCCCCCGGCCGGCCCGCTCCTCATCGGCTTTTCCATCACCTCCAATATGGTGCCCTTCCTGCGAGAATGGGGCGGCTGGATCAAGGAAGAGTGGCCGCAGGCCCTGGTCATCGCCGGAGGTGTCCATCCCACCCTGGTCCCCGAGGAGACGCTGGCCCTGCCGCCGGTGGACCTCGTCTGCGTGGGCGAGGGAGAAGAAGCGCTCCCGGAACTGGTCGAGGCCCTGGAGGCCGGCCGGCCGCCCTCCGGCATCCGAAACATCTGGTGGAAGCGGCCGGACGGCTCGGTGGAGCGCAACCCGTTGCGCCCCCTGGTGGACCTCGATGCCCTGCCCTTCCCCGACCGCGCCCTTTACGATTACCCTCACCTGCATCACGAGCGCCAGGGCGAGGCCACGATGATGGTCTCCCGGGGCTGTCCCTACCGCTGCACCTACTGCTGCAACGAGGCCCTCCGGGAAGCCTACCGCGGCCTGGGGAAGGCGGTGCGCTTCCGCAGCGTCCCCCTGGTCATCGCCGAACTGCGGAAGGTGCTCTCCGACTACCCCTTTATCCGACGCTTTGTCTTCGACGACGACATCCTGCCGATGCGGCGGGACTGGTTTCGGGAGTTTGCCCGGGCCTATGCCCGGGAGATCGGCCGGCCCTTTGCCTGTAACCTGCGGCCCAACCTGGCCGATGAGGAGGTAGTGGCACTCCTACGGGAGGCCGGTTGCGATGAGGTGCGCTTTGGGCTGGAAAGCGGCAACGAGGAACTGCGCAACGGCCTTCTGAACCGTCAGATCTCCCGGGAGCAGATCGTCCGCGCCTTTGAACTGTGCCACCGGGCCGGACTCAAGACCTTTTCTTTCAACATCGTCGGCTTCCCCGACGAGACGGTCCGGCAGATGCTGGATACGGTGAAACTGAACGCTGTCGTCCATGCCGACGTAACCCGCGTCAGTATCTTTTACCCGTATCCTCGAACCCGGCTATACGACCTCTGCCGGGAAAAGGGCCTGCTGACCGAGCGCGTCGTGACCGACTATGCCACCGACACCATCCTGAAGATGGACAAGGTCCAGCGTAACCGGGTGATCTTTATCCGGCGTTACTTCCCCCTCCTGGCCCGGCTGTATCGTCTGGCCCGGCGGTTGCCGCCTTTCGTCGAGCGGGTCCTGGACGCCTTCCTTTCGGCCCGCTGGGCTGCGGTGACGCTTTTTTATGCGGCCAACAAACTCTACGACCTGGTGCGGAGCAACGCCACCCTGGATCGCTGGGCCATGGCCTTTCGGCGGAAGTTTTTCGGCTGAACGCCTACTCCGAAGGTTTTGAAACCGGCCATGCGCATCCTCTACCTGGCCTCCGGCATCCCGCTTCCCGGTAACCTCGGGGGGTCCGTCCACACCTTGGAAGTCGCCCGGGGGCTCGTTGCCCTGGGACACACGGTGCAGGTCGTGGCCGCCCGGGGGGGACGGCATCTCCCCTTTCCGAAGGAATCCACCGTCGAGGGCTTTCCCGTGGTCTATCTGGACTGGCCCAAGCCGCTCTCCTTCCTGGGCCTCTTTCAGGTGGGCCGGCTCGTGCGCTCCTTCCGGCCGGATGTGGTGATGGAGCGGTACTATAACTTTGCCGGCTGCGGCATCTACTGGGCACACCGTCTGGGCCTTCCTTCTTTACTGGAAGTGAACGCCCTCATCGTGGACCCGCCGGAGGTCTTCAAGCGGCGGCTGGACGACCTCCTGGGCAGCCCGATGCGGCGCTGGGCGCTCCGGCAGTGCCTCTGGGCGACGCGGATCGTGACCCCGCTGCACACAACCGTGCCGCCGGAAGTTCCCCGGGAGCGGGTGGTCGAGATTCCCTGGGGGGCGAACACGGCGCGCTTCCGGCCGGAAATAGCAAGCGAGCGGGCCGGTGAGGTGGAAGCCCTCCGGGCCCGGCTGGGGCTGCCGCCGGAAGCCCGCGTGGTCGTCTTCCTGGGCACCTTTCGGGCCTGGCACGGGGTAATGGAGTTCGTTCAGGCGGGGCTTGAACTGGCTTCCCGTCGGCCGGAGGTGTACTTTTTGCTGGTGGGCGATGGGCCGCAGCGGCCGGCCGCCGAAGCCCTCTGCCGGAAGGTCGTCCTGGAGAAGCGTTTCCGCTTCACCGGCGGTGTCCCCTATGAAACCGTACCCCTTTACCTGGCCCTGGCCGAGGTGGGGGTGGCTCCCTTTCAGACCCGCTACCACCCGGCGCTGCGGACGGCCGGCTTCTTCTGGTCTCCGCTCAAGGTCTTTGAGTATATGGCGATGGGTCTGCCGGTGGTGACCACAGCCGTCGCGCCCTTGAATCGGATCGTCCGTCCCGGGCAGGATGGATTGCTGGTGGCAGAGGGAGATGTGGCCGGCCTGGCCTCAGCCGTCGCCGACCTTCTGGATGCCCCGGAGTGGGCCCGGGCCATGGGCCGGAGCGCCCGTGAGCGGGTGGTAGCGGAATACAGTTGGGAGCGGCACTGCGAGCGGCTGGAGCGCGTTCTGGTAGCGATCGGGTCGGGCCGGGGCTAAGGACCTATCCGAAAACCCGTAAGGAAATTCCAGCCTGCCACGCCTGTTTCCGGAATAGGCCCTAAAGCATCGAGGAGGACCGGGTTGCACCCTCCTCGCGACTCTCGACCCATGCCCGCAACACCTCGGCCACGCTCCAGGCCTGGGCAATGCAGCCGCGAGGGGTGTATGGGGGGTCGCCGTCGAAGATCTCGCTGATGGTGCCCAGGCCGGCCTGGTGGAGGTGGCCTAGAAGCCTTTCTAGCAGGCGGCGGGTTTCGGCCGTGGGACCGTAGACGCGGCGCAGGGCCGTACAATAGGGGCCGATCCAGAAGGCCCAGACGGTACCCTGGTGGTAGGCTGCGTCGCGTTGCCAGAGGTCGCCCTCGTAACGCCCGTGGTAGGCCGGATCCTTCGGGGAAAGGGATCGCAGTCCGTAGGGAGTGAGGAGTTCCCGCCCCACGACCTCCAGGATGGAGCGGGCCGGCTCCCCGGCGATGAGAGGAAAGGGAAGCGCAAGGGCCAGCAACTGGTTGGGACGCAGGGAAGGGTCGTCGCCGGAAGGTCCGTCCACAACATCGTAGAGGTAGCCGCCGGGGGCATACCAGAAGCGTCGGGGGAAAGTCTCGGCGATGCGTTCGGCCAGGGCGCGGGCCTCCTTTCGGCCGGCCCTTCTCCCCAATTTTCGCCCCACCTCGTCCAAGATGCGCAGGGCATTGTACCAGAGGGCATTGACCTCCACCGGCTTGCCGTGGCGAGGTGTGACCACCCAATCCTCCACCTTGGCATCCATCCAGGTCAACTGCACGCCCGGGACGCCGGCCCGGAGCAGGCCGTCGGACGGGTCCACCTGGATGCCGTAGCGGGTGCCACGGATATGCCATTGGACGATTTCGGCCAGGAGCGGGTAGAGTTCGCCGGCCAGGTCCAGGTCTCCGGTGGCCTGGAGGTAGGACCAGAGGGCGACGAAAAAGTGCAGGGTGGCGTCCACGGTGTTGTATTCAGGGACTTCGCCCTCCTCGGGAAAGCGGTTGGGAAGCATCCCCCGGTCCACATAGCGGGCATAGGTGCGCAAAAGGCCGGCCGCCTCCTCATAGCGCCGGGTGGTGAGCAAAAGTCCCGGCAGGGAGATCATGGTATCGCGTCCCCAGTCGCCGAACCAGGGGTAGCCGGCGATGACGGTCACGGGGGACAGGCCGTAGGGCAGGGCGGCAGCGGCAGTGGGGGGACGGTGGACGATGAACTGGTCGGCGGCCAGAACGAGTTGCCGGATTTCCTCCCGTTCGGAAGCCAGGCCGCTATGCTCCAGGAGCGCCTGTCGGCGGGCCCGTTCGCGTTCCAGGGCACGTTCGGCGTTCAGGTCGATCCGGTCGGCCGGCTCGGCGCTGGCGATCAAGGTCTGGCTTTCGCCGGGGTGCAGGCGGCAGCGCAACACGCCGGGGGCGTAGAGGTCCTCGGTATAATCCAGCCCCCGCTCCCGCTCTCTTCGGTGCAAAAAGTTCCAGTACCAGATCCCGGTGGGGATGTGTTCCATCGGGGGGACGGCGCGCAAAAGGTAGGGGTGTGCACCCTCGTAGGCGCGTAAGATGCAGCAGCCGCGTTCGTCGGCTTCGACGTGCAGGAAATCCCAGTCCACCCGCCCCCGGGTTTCCCGATGAAAATTGCGGTAGTTGGCCAGAGGGCGCAGCGTCAGCGTCACCGGGCCGGGGGCACGGCGGAGGGCATAACGGATGTAGGTGGTGTTCTGCCCATAGGCCATCCAGACCCGCTTTTCCAGTTCCCATTCCCCGCCGCGGTAGAGCCAGACCGGCAGGCCGTCCTCCAGCCGGAACTCTTCCAGATGGACAAAACCGCAGGGGTGGAGGGTGGCCGGCGTGTACTCGTTGGTGCCCAGGTAGTAGGATACGCCTTCGGATTCGATTTCCTCATCCACTTTGGAAAGGAGGACAAGGCGCTCCCTGGGGGAAGCGATGGCGGCCACAAGGAGGCCATGGTAGCGGCGGGTGTTGGCCCCCACGATGGTCGAGGAGGCATAGCCGCCCAATCCGTTGGTTACCAACCATTCCAGGTTCAGAGAGGTCTCGACATCCCGGCAGATGCTCCGGTCCAGGACAATGGCCATCGTTTCCCCCGGTCAGGGCCT
>DAOUAK010000025.1:0-2079 GCA_034433695.1 Chloroflexia bacterium | reverse complement strand
GCCCCCGGCACCCCCGCCGGGGGGTATTGCATACCCCCCGGAACCCCCCGCAGAAAGGCGCTACCGCCAAAGGCAAATTGTCTTCGGTGGCCCGGCCGGCCTCGGGTGGGCACTCGTCCTCATCGCGCTCCCCCTGGGGGGATAGGGCATCCCCGCTTCCGGCCGGCGGGCCGGACCCTGGGGGGGCCCGTCGGCGCAGGCCGACGGTGGGTGCGAGGGCGCCCGGGAAGGCTGATTTCAATCGGCGCAACCCCGGCCGGCCCTTTGGGGGCGCGGCCCCGCGCATTCTCCCTGGGGGCGTCTCCGGTTTCGGCCGGCGGGCCGGACCCTGGGGGCCCCGTCGGCGCAGGCCGACGGTGGGCGCAACGGCGCCCGAGAAGGCTGATTTCAATCGGCGCAACCCCGGCCGGCGACCTGGGGGCGCGGCCCCGGGCATCCCCCTGGGGGCGTCCCCGCTTCCGGCCGGCGGATCTGTCGGGTTCGACCGCCTCTACATTTTGGGCGGTAGAATGGCTATTTATTCCACAAATTGTTAGGGTGTAAGGTTGTAAAACGCACCGGGTATGCCGGTTGCAGCGGGCTCGATCTGATCTTGCCGCCGGCGAGTTTTCCTCCGAATCTCTTCCCGTGCCTACGGGGGAACGGATCCGTACATGGCTCTTAGTGGTCTTCCTGTTGCCCGGCCTGCGGTTTCGGTGGGGAGGCGGCTTGGCTTGCCTGATACCTTTTGTACCACCAACCGATGCAGGCATAGTATGCGGCCAGGAACCCTATCCCCAGCGGCGGTAGCGGAAGGGCGGCCCAGGGGAAGTTGCCGCTCCATTCTACTACTTTCAGCATATAGGAGGCCACCAGCCAGGTGAGGCCCTGTACAATTGCTCCCAGGCCGGGAAGGGTGCCCAGAAGCAGGGTGAGTGTTCCCAAGAGCATAAGTGGGGACAAAGCCGGGCAGGCCAGCAGATTGGCCAGGGGCACCACAAGGGAAAACTGGCGGAAGTAGAGGGCCATCAGCGGCCAGGTCAGAAGTTGGGAAGCGAGGGTGGCCGAAAGCGATTCGGCCAGGAAGCGCGGCCAGCGGGCCAGATGTTCCATCCAGATCGGCACAAAAAGGAGCATCCCCATCGTCGCGCTGAAGGAGAGTTGAAAACTCGTATCCCAGAGGAGGAGCGGGTTCCAGAGTGTCATGGCCCAGGCGGCGGCCATCAGGGCGGTGGGGCCATGGCCCGGCCGGCCGACCTCCCGGGCCAGAACGTACAGAAGGCCCATGAGCGCCGCCCGTAACACCGCTGCTCCTGCCCCGACAAAGAGGGTGTAAAGGAGGATGCCGGACGCCACCAGGAAGGGCGAAATCCGACGGGGGAGACGCCGGCCGGCCGCCGTAAAAAAGGCCGCCACAATCGTGATGTTCCAGCCGGAGATGGCCAGGATGTGGCTGGTGCCGCTCCGCGAGAAGGCTTCCTGAACCTCGACGGGGATGCCGGCTCGCGTCCCCAGTAGGATGCCCACCAGAAGGGAGGCCTGCGGCTCCGGAAGCAGGCTTTCCAGGCGATGCCGGGCCCAGGAACGCAGACCGTAGAGAAGCCGTGCTCCCCAGAAGCCGCCCGAATCGGACCGCTGCTCGACCACCTGGGCCTTCTGGAGAAGGGCACAGATGCCCTGCCGGGCCAAATAGTCCCGGTAGGAAAACGGCTCGCTGCTCTGGGGCCGGACCAGTTTTCCCTTCAGGACCAGCCGGTCACCGTAGCCCACTTCCAGAAAGCGCTCCCCCTGGACCAGCACGATCCCCCTTTCTTCCCTCCACGTCTTCCTGGCCAGGCGTAGCGCTTCGACCTCGAAGGGAAAGGCCAGGCCTTTTCCCTGTACTTCCCCTTCCCCCACCACTGTGCCGGCCAGTTCGACCGGCCGGCCGGTATAGGCCAGGAGTGTCTGCGGACCGGGACGGGCCAAACCCCAGCGTAACATTCCCAAAGAGGCCACAAGCGCCAGGGAGAGAAGGAGGCGAGGCCGCCATCTATGCCGCCAGAGAAGAAGGAGCAAAAGCATCGCCCCGGATAGTAAAGCCCCCACCGTCCAGGGAAA
>DAOUAK010000024.1:0-3917 GCA_034433695.1 Chloroflexia bacterium | reverse complement strand
GGCGGTTACCGGCGGCGTGGGGGAAGGCAGACGGCTCGGCGTTGGAGTGGGCGTGCCCCGGGTAGGCGAGGGAAGACGGGTCGGGGTGGCCGTGGCCTGGAGGGGGGAAACCTCCTGTCCGGCAAACATAGCCGGAGCCGCCTCGCCTCCGCCCCGGTAGGTGATGATATGCTCCTGGTCGAGGGTGGGTTGTGGCTGTGGGGTGGGCACTGCCGTGGGGGAGACGGGGGGCGCGAAGAGAAGGAGCGGCTCCAGGTAGCGGATGGCTCCCAGTTCGGTACCCACCCAGATTTCGCCGGGGCGGGTAGCGGCCAGGGCGGAGATATTTTCGGAGGGAAGGCCGTCGGCCGGACCGAAGCGGATCCATTGGCCCGTCTCCGGGGTCAACACGCTCAGGCCGGCTCCGGGAAGGCCATAGGTGCCGCACCAGATGCGTCCCTGGCTATCGGCCGTCAGGGCCTGCACCCAATTGGCCGCCAGACCGCTGTTTTCGCTCCGGTAGGTTACCCACCCCGTTCCGTCAAAGACGCTCAATCCGCCCCGCCAGGTGCCGGCCCAGATCCGGCCGGCCGGGTCCACCGTCAAGGCCAGGACAAAGTCGTCCCCCAGTCCCTCGGCCGTGGTGTAGGTGCGCCACTCCCGTTCGTCTGCCGAAAGGAAGACCACCCCTCCTCCCTCGGTGGCCAGCCAGCGGTTGCCGGCCCGGTCTATGGCGATGGCCGAGACCACATCCCGGGGCAGCGGGGAGTTGCTGCTGGAAAAGGTCTGCCAGGCCGATCCGGAGAAGACGCTCACCCCTTTGGAGGTGGCGAACCAGACCAGTCCCTGCGGATCGATGGCGATATCCCGCACCCAGTTGGAGGCCAGGCCATCCCCATCCCTTTCGGTATAGAGCGTCCAGCCGGTTTCGTCCAGGTAGGCTGCTCCCCCACCCTGGCTGCCGAACCAGATGCCGCCCCGTTCGTCGGCGGCGATGGCCGTAATCCACTGGCTGGGGAGGCCGTCGTCGGGGGTATAGATGTGCCATTCGTCGTCGGCGGAGGTGAGATCGCTGTTCGGCGTGAAGGCGGCTGCCCCCTGTTCGCCGCCGAACCAGATGCGTCCGAGGTTATCCCGGGCGATGGCCCAGATGGCCCGGCCGGCCAGCCCCTGTTGGACCAGCGGCGGGACATCCCAGCCGGTGGGCAGGGTCGCGGTCACGATGGGCGTGGGGGAGGGGGAAGGCGTCGTGGTGGCCGGCGTTTCGGGGGAGGATGGCTGCCGTTCGGGTGTGAACAGTCCCTCCGGCCCAAGGGGGGCCGGTGTCGGCCAGGGGGGCAGGGGTGGAGGTTCGAGGCTCATCCCGGGCGGGGGCACGGCCTCCACCTCCATCTGTTCCATCTGCCAGAAATTGCCCTCCTGGTAGAACCACTGCCAGGGCCGGCGCAGGAGGTCGTAGCGCACCACATAAGTGCCCGGCCGCACCGGTGCGCCCAGGAGGAGGGTAAAGGTATACACCCCGCCCGGCGGCACATCCTCAAAGAGGGGCAAGAAGAGGGCCTCTCCCATAGCGCCGGGCGGGTCCCCGCCGGCCATCTCTTTCGGGAGGAAGTTGAAGCCCAGGCCGACTTCGTGGGCCGGCCAGACCTCCCAGCCGTCGTTACGCACGGCCAGGGTCAGGGGGAGCGTCTCTCCGGCCGTGGCCTTTGCGGGCAACATCGGATGGAGGAAAGTAGCCCGCCGCTCGTTTTTCCCTCCGAGGGAGTGGCGCATCAGGGCGAAGAAGGTATAGGGGTCTACCACCTGGTAATCGCGTTCCGGGTGGGACTGGCGAAGCGCCTCGGTCAACTGCACCAGGAAATCGGGGGAGGTATACACACACCGCAGGGTCAGGAAAACCGGTCCCTCCCCATGGGTTTCCCGGTATTCGCTGTAGGCTTTGTCTAATTCCTCCAACCAGGTTTCCAGGGTATCGTTCTGCCCCAGGCCGTAATGGGGGAAGGCGGTAAGCGGAGTATTTCCCTGGAGCCGGGGCCAGGTGCCGACCAGATGATGCCAGTTGAAGGTAATACCGTCGGGGGAAAAGGTACGGTACAGGTCCACCACCTCGTCTGGGGCTTCGCCCCCTTTGCCGTTGAGGAAAAAGCCGGTGATCGAAAGGCCCAGGCGGCGGTAATACGTCAGGTTATGCCGGCGCCATGACTCCCATAGTTCCTGGGGCAATGCCTCCGGGTTCAGGTAGCCGGCCCCGCTGTCGGGAGCCACAAAGAAGTCGTTTCGCGTGCGGGTGCGCAGGAGGTAGGAGACAATGTCGGGGAAGATTTCCATGGTCTGGGGGTTGATTCCCCAGGCCAGCGGCAGTTCGCCCCGATGTTCGCTCGACCATAGTTCCGGCATCAGGGTGTAAAGCGGCTGGGCAAAGTCAAAGTCGCCCATATAGTAGAGGATGTACGTCTTGGGGGTGACCCGTTCCCCTTCCAGATAGCCACGCTGGCGCAGTTCGTCCGGTGTGGGTGAAGGCGGTCGGGGGACGTTTTCGGGGAAAGGAGCAAAGCGGTGTACGGAGGCGTTGGCCATATCCAGGCCGAAGATGTCCCCCATACTGCCGCTGAAGTAGGCGCCGTAGGAGGAGGCCAGCCAGACGATTTCCCATTCTCCTTCCACCGGCTCGTGGCTTCCGCCGGCCCCCGTGCTGCTGGAATACTTCTGCCACCAGGGCACAAAGCCCCAGATGGAGATCATCTCCGTCCCGGCCTGTTGTCGGGCCGCGGCGAGAATCTCCTCCAGGACGGCCCGGTCCTGGCCCAGGGGCTGGGCCGGCTCATCCACCGGAGCCTCGTCGGCCCAGGGCGAAAGGTCGAAGACAAAGGCCCGGTTCTGCACCAGGTAATCCCGCGAAAAGACCGAGGGCACTCCCCGGGTGAGTTCCCTTCGCCCGTAGAGGATGGCCGGCCAGCCGTCCTCGATGTAGGCCAGGAGGCGTGGGTTGCAGCGGCCGGTCTGGAGGTATTCCTGCACGGCCCAGCGGTAGGCTTCGGCTTTGCCGGAAAAACGCCCGCTCAGGTCCACCTGCACCGGCAGAGCCCGGGTGATCGTCTCGTAGAGGGCGCTGCCCCGGCGGACCACCGCCAGGTTCTCCACCCCGGCAATGGTCGTGGCCACGTTCAGGGTGGCCGGGACACGCTCGTCCCAGACCACCGTCCCGCTGACCTCGGCGCGGAAAGTTTCCAGGAGGGCGTCCAGGTCCGGCAAGGGGACCAGGGTATAGTCGGCCAGCCATTCTCCGGGGGAGTGAAAGGTCTGCAGCCAGAAGTCGTCCACGCCGGGAGCATGGTAGACATAGAGGCGAGGGCCGGCCCGGTTGACGATGCCTTGCAGTGTGGTTACAAAGAGGGTCAGGTCGTAGTCGTACAGGAGGTCGCCGTAACTTTTTCCGGGAACGGGTTGCTCGGGAGAGAGAGGTGCGGCAAAGGTGCCGTGGTTGAGGAAAGCGTCCTGGAGGTCAAAGGTGTACAGGACCTTTTCCTCCGGAGTTGGGGAAGGAGATGCCGAAAGTTCTGGGGCAGGGGTTTCGCTGCGGGCCGGCCAGGCGTTCAGGGCGATGAGGGCCGCCAGCATCAGCGCCACCCCCAGAAGGCCCTTCCTGGTGCGGAAAGAAAACACTTTCTTGTACCTTTGTGGGCCCACTTTTCCCCCCGAACGGTAAAACCGTTTCTATTATACAGTAAAGAGGGAGCAGTGTCAAACCAGGGCTTTTCTCCAGTTTCCAACAAACTATCCAAGGGTAGCGAGCCACGCATGGCGATCCTCCTGAAAGGCCAAGGAGAGCGCTTCGTGCAATTTGCCGACGGTCAGGACTTGCTTCCACACCGACCCCTGCGCCAGGAGTTGGCAGACCTGAGCCAGAAGCTCTTGCCCTTCGGGCTCATCGTGGTACA
>DAOUAK010000023.1:0-8161 GCA_034433695.1 Chloroflexia bacterium | reverse complement strand
CCTCGGGGCGTTCCCACGCCCGGCCACCGGCCCCTCCGACGCGCCCCCGGTCGGCGCAGGCCGACCGCCGGCCGAAGGCCCCACAAGGGCGACTTCAGTCGGCGCCCCCAAGATCTTCGCCCACCTTTTCCGGGGTGGTGTTCAGCCCCAGGACCTGGGCCAGGCTCAGCAGGAGGCCCTGGCAGGTGGCGGGTTGGCCGCTTTCGGCATCCGGACCTTTGGCATAGGCCACGCCGCCGGAAAAGCGCCAGGCCTGCCGGTGGGCGGCCTCCAGCGCCGGGCTGGATTTGCCGATGCCCGAAGGGCCGCTGAGCAGGGCTATCGCCGGGGGATGATCCAGGGCGCGGGCGATTGCCGCCAGGTCCGCGCCGCGGCCGAAGAAGAGGTCGGCGCGGGAGGGCAGGTTGCCGGGGGGATGATGGTCGTCTATCAGCGACTCGCCCCGTCCCAGCCCGGCAAAGCATAGCGTTTCGTCGCCCAGGAGCAACACCTCATCGGCGGCGGTTTCGCAGCCGTTGAGCACGACCAGGTTCAGGGGGCGGGGGAGACCCTGCAGGGCTTCCAGCAGTTCGGCGGTCTTTACCGGGTGGAGTTGGCCGAATTTGTCCTCCAGCAGCAAGCCGCCCTTCCAGGCATGGCCGGAAAAGTGGAAGATGTGAGGAAAATTCTCCGGATGCTCGGCTGGAGGTAAAAGGGCATCGCGCAGGGCGTCCAGGGTGGGCGGGGTCAGGCGGGCCAGAAGGATGGGAGCGTGTCTCCCGCGCACCTTCTGGGCCAGTTCGTGCCACTCCTGCTTCAGGTCCAGGGGAGTGGGCATACGGTCGGGGTGGTCGGGGTCGTAGACGGGGGCGGCCAGGATACGGAGCATCCGGGCCGGGTCGCGCCCCTCCCGGCGGGCCTGCGCCGCGGCCTGGATCAGCACCTGCCCGGCCTGGAGGATGACGTTCTGCGAGCTGGTCACCAGGATGCTTCCAGTGACGTCGCCTCCGATCGGGATGCCGGTGGGATCATCGTCCATCGCCGTTTCCTTTCCGGGTTATGCACGGCTACCCGGAGCATCGCCCGGCCGGATAGGGGGACCTTCCGTGTCTCTGCGTGGCGCCTGTTCCAAAGTACCTTATGTCCGGCCGAAGTATAGCACATCCCCGGCCCGAACGTCAATCTCCTATCCGCTCCAGCCGGGCATAGCCGGCCAGCAACTTCTTGATCCCGTGGGTCAGAAAGACCACCGTCAGTTGCTGGTCCTGGCCGGCCGGCTCCACCGAGAGAATCACCCCCTCGCCAAAGGTGGGATGGCGCACCCGCTGACCCACGGCGAAGGTATCGCCGCCGGCCGCCGCCTGCGAAGCCGCCACCTTCCCCAGCCGGACGGCAGGCCGGCCCTGCCGAGGCCCGGCCTCCGGCGTCGCTTTCCCCAGCCTGGCCTGCTGAGCCGTCGCCCATCCCGACGCCCCTCGCTCCCCTGTCCGCCGGGACTCCCGGGGGCGGCCGGCCTCCCCCGAAAGCAGCGCGGAAAGGAAACGCGAGGGGGCGCGTACCTCGGCACTGCCGAAGATGGTTCGCTTGAACGCCCGAAAGAGGTAGAGCCGCTCCTTGGCCCGCGTCATCCCCACGTAGCAGAGGCGGCGTTCCTCCTCCAGTTCCTCCACATCTCCCATCGAACGGGCATGGGGAAGTAACCCCTCCTCCATCCCGGCGATAAAAACCACGGGAAACTCCAGCCCCTTGGCCTGATGGAGCGTGATCAGGGTGACGGCATCCTGGCGCTCGTCGTACTCGTCTATGTCGGCGATGAGGGCGGTCTGTTCCAGGAAGGCGGCCAGCCCTTCCTCCGGCGGAAGGGAGGCGTACTCCTGGGCCACCGTGCGCAGTTCCTGGACGTTCTCCCACCGCTCCTGACCCAGTTCGCGGTCCTGCAGGAGGTAGGCCCGATAGTCGAGGCGCTGCAGGAGTTCGTCCAGGAGTTCGACGATGGAAAGGCGGGCGGCCTGCCGGATGAGGTCGTCCAGGAGGTTGCGGAAGGCGCGCAGGGCACGGACGGCCCGCGCGTTCACCGGCAAATTCTCCGGCAGGGGGTCGTCCGGACCGCCCAGGGTGGCCAGGAGGTCGTACATCGGCCGGCCCTCGGCCACCGCCCAGGCCCGCCAGGCCTCCACCGTGCGCGGCCCGATCTCCCGGGGCGGCACGTTGATGACCCGGAGCAGGCTCACGCTGTCGTAGGGGTTGAGGAGGAGGCGCAGATAGGCCAGGATGTCGCGCACCTCGCGGCGCTGGTAGAAGCGGGTGCCGCCGACGAGTTTATAGCGCAGGCCGTAGCGTAAGAAAGCCTCCTCAAAGGCCCGCGATTGGGCATTCGTCCGGTACATCACGGCGATGTCGCCGGGCCGGTAGCCCTCCTCCAGCAAACGGGTGATCTCATCGGCCACCTGCTGGGCCTCGTCGCGCTCATCGTAGGTCTCGCGGATGACGACCGGCGCCCCCTCCGGGTTCTCGGTCCAGAGGTTCTTCTTGTAGGGGCGCTTCTGGCTTCCAGCGATGACGCTGCCGGCGGCCTGGAGGATGCGCTGGGTCGAGCGATAGTTCTGCTCCAGGAGAAAGACCCGGCTTTCGGGAAAGTCGCGTTCAAACTCCAGGATGTTGCGCAGGGTCGCCCCCCTCCAGGCGTAGATGGCCTGCTCTTCATCCCCGACGACAAAGAGGTTGCGGTAGCCCCCTGAAAGGTGGCGGACCAGGACGTACTGAGCGTGGTTGGTATCCTGGTATTCGTCCACCAGAACGTGCTGGAAACGCTTCTGATAGCGCCGGAGCACCTCGGGGCACTGTTCAAAGAGGCGCACGGTCTGCATCAGGAGGTCGTCGAAATCGAGGGCGCGGTTTTCTTGGAGTTTGCGCTGGTAGACCCGGTAGACGCGGGCGACGATCTCCTGCCAGTAACTGGCGACCTCCTCGGCGTAGGCGTCGGGGTCCAAAAGTTCGTCCTTCGCCCGGCCGATCTCGTAGAGGATGGAAGCCGGGGCGTACTGCCTCTCGTCCAGGCCGAGTTCGCGCATCGCCTGACGCACCAGGCCCACCTGGTCATCGTCGTCGTAGATGACAAACTGGGAGTCAAGGCCCAGGTGGGAGGCCTCCATCCGCAGGAAGCGGGCACAGACGGCATGAAAGGTACCCACCGTCAGGCGTCGGACCTGCTCCTCGCCGAGGAGGTGGACCAGGCGCTCGCGCATTTCGTTTGCGGCCTTGTTGGTGAAGGTGACGGCCAGGATGTGCTGGGGACGCACCCCGCAGACGCGCACCAGGTAGGCCACCCGGTAGGTAAGGACGCGGGTTTTTCCCGAACCCGGACCGGCCAGGACGAGTATCGGACCTCCCAGTGCCTCCACCGCCTGGCGCTGCTGCGGGTTCAGTTCGTTCAAAAAATCGGCCTGAGCCACCGGGTTTCCACCCCCCATTTTTGGTCTCATCATAACATCCCGGCCGGCCGCTGTCAAACGCCGTTTTACAACCTTCTGGCCTTGTGGTAGAATGAGGCCGACTTCCTCGGAATGCAGGAGGTGCCGGTGCCGAGCGACATCTTTGGCCGAATCGCGGTCATCGGTGGGCTGATTCTCATCGGGGCTTTGCTGCGGCGGGCGCAGATTTTGCGGGCCGAACATGCCTCCCTGCTCAACGTTCTGGTGATGAACCTGACCCTGCCGGCCACCGTCTTCCTGGCCGTGCTGAGCCTGCGCAACGTGAGCAAGGGCTGGCTGGAATTGCTTCGGGTGCCGCTGGTGGCTTACCTCGTGGCCACCCTGTGCGGCCTGCTGGCCTATTTCCTCTCGCGCCGGCTGAAGTTGGACCGCCGCCGGGCCGGCGTCTTTATCCTCCTGGCCATGCTGGGCTCCACCGCCTTCCTGGGTTACCCGATGAAGGAGGCCCTGTACCGGCCTGCGGGTATGGACCCCCAGTGTTCCTCTTGCTCGGAGCAGAAGGAAATCTGCCAGGCCTATCGGGAGGAACACCCCGAGGAGTGTGCCGCCTATGACGAGGCCAACGCCACCGCCGTCTTCTATAGCGAACTCGGCACCCTGATTCCCCTCCTGACCGTCGCCGTCGTGGTGGCCTCGCGCTACGGCGAAGGGGAACGCTTTTCCTGGCGTAACCTGCTGGCCATCCTCAAGTCCGGGCCCTTTGTCGCCTTCCTTCTGGGATTGCTTTTCTATAACGAGCCGATCCCTGGCATCATTACCGGCATCCTGGGGGTGCTCTCCCAGGTAACGGTCCCGCTGATCATGCTCTCCCTGGGCATCACCGTCCGTTGGGGCGATTTCTTCGGCCGGCAGGTCCGCCCCATCCTGGCCGTGAACGCGGTTAAACTGCTCCTCTCCCCGACCCTGGCTTTTCTCTTTTGCCTGCTGCTGGGCGTAAGCGGCCAGATGCGCTCCGTCACCATCCTGATGGCCGCACTGCCCTCTCTCATGCTTTCCCTTTCCTATGCCAACCAGTATCGCCTGGATGTCGAGCTCGCCAGCAACGCCCTCTTCGCCAGTTTCTTCCTCAGCGCTATCACCTTGCCGATCCTCGTCTCTCTCTTCCCCCATGAAGCGTCCGAGGCCGCCCAGGGGGCGTTGCCTGCACTCCTCACCTGCTTTCTCTCCCGTTAGCGGGGCAGGATGCCCGGAGGGATGTCCATGCTGGATTTGCAACTCATACGCGAACGGCCGGATTACGTCAAGGCGCAGATCGCCCGCCTCCATACCGAGGCTCCTATTGACGAAATCCTGGAGACGGACCGCCGGCGGCGGGAACTTTTGACCGAACTGGAGGGGTTGCGGGCCCAGATCAACGCTGCCTCCAGGGAAATCGGCCGCAGCCGCGATCCGGCGCTGCGCCAGTCTCTCGTGGAACAGGTACGGGGATGGAAAGAGCGCCTCCCGCTCCTGGAAGAGGAGGTCCGCCGCACGGAAGAACTTCTGGAAGACCTCCTCCTCCAGGTACCCAACCTTCCGCATGAAAAGGTTCCCGACGGCCGCGACGAAAGCGAGAACGTCGTCATCCGCACGGTGGGCGAGCCGCGCACCTTTGACTTTGAACCCCGGCCGCACTGGGAACTGGGGCCGGCCCTGGACATCCTGGACCTGGAGCGCGGAGTCAAAATCTCCGGCTCGCGCTTCTACGTCCTCAAGGGTCTGGGGGCGCGGCTCCAGCGCGCCCTGATCACCTGGATGCTCGACCTCCACGTCCAGAAGCACGGCTATACCGAAGTTTACCCGCCCTATCTTGTGCGCGGCGCCTGCATGGTCGGGACCGGCAACCTCCCGAAGTTCGGCGATAACCTCTACCGCGACATCGAGGAGGACCTCTGGCTCATCCCCACGGCCGAGGTCCCGGTGACCAATCTGCACCGCGAAGAAATCCTGCCGCCGGGTACGTTGCCGCTGTATTACGTCGCCTACAGTGCCTGTTTCCGGCGGGAAAAGTTCAGTGCCGGCCGGGACGTGCGGGGCATCAAGCGCGTGCACCAGTTCGACAAGGTGGAACTGGTCAAGGTGGTCGAGCCGGAAACCTCCGACGAGGAACTGGAACGCCTGATCCACGATGCCGAGGAGGTCTGCCGTCTCCTGGAAATTCCCTACCGCATCGTCCAGATGTGCACCGGCGACCTCTCCTTCGTCGCCGCCATCAAATACGACATCGAGATGTGGGCGCCGGGCTGTGGGGAGTGGCTGGAGGTGAGTTCCTGCAGCAACTTCCGCGACTTTCAGGCCCGGCGGGCCGGCATTCGCTATCGGCCGGCCGTGGGGGAAAGGCCGCGCTTCGTCCATACCCTCAACGGCTCGGGCCTGGCCCTGCCCCGTACCTTTATCGCCGTCCTGGAAAACTACCAGCAGGCCGACGGCAGCGTGGTCATCCCCGAGGTGCTGCGACCGTATATGGGAGGGGTGGAGGTCATCCGCCCACCCGCAGGTCGGGACTAGTTGCGCACCGGGGCGGAACACCCTCCGACGGCAGGCGACGATGGAAGTACCTCGGGACATTTTCAGGTCCGATAACCACCCGGAGAAGCCGGCCGCCAGGTCACAGCCGGCGAGAGAAGAAGACTCAGCCCAAGAGCGGGAAACCGTCAGCGGAGATAGGCAATCTGCCCCCGCTTGATGACCACCTCGACCGGATTGGTCCCGAAGCGGTAGGCCAGGTGGCGATAGTCCGGCAGGTCCAGGATGAGGAGATCGGCCTGCTTGCCCACCTCCAGGCTGCCCACACGCCTCCCCCAGCCGATGGCATGGGCGGCATTGATGGTGGCGGCGGCGATGGCCTCGGCCGGCGTGAGGCGCATCGTCCGGCAGGCCAGGGCGATGATCAGGGGCATGGATTCGCAGTAACAGGTGCCCGGATTGAGGTCGGTGGCCAGGGCCAGGGCTCCACCGGCCTCCAGGATCGTGCGCGCCGGGGTATAGCGGGACTGTCCCAGCCCAAAGGGCGTTCCGGGCAACGAGACGGCCATGGTGGAAGAAGCGGCCAGGGACCGAAGTTCATCCTCCGGAGTACAGACCAGATGGTCGGCCGAGACCGCCCCCAGTTCCACCGCCAGGGCCGTACCTCCCAGCGGGACAAATTCGTCGGCGTGAATCTTCAGGCCCATCCCCAGGGAACGGGCCCGCTCCAGGATGCGGCGGGACTGCCGGAGGTCAAAGGCTCCCTCATCGCAGAAGACATCGCAGAAAAGGGGAGATGGCCGTTCCTCGCCGGCCGTCTCTTCCTCCCAGAGGGCGGCTGCGGCCGGCAACATCTCCTCCACCACCATCTGCACATAGCCCTCGGGGTCGTCCTGGAACTCGCGGGGGATGGCATGGGCGGCCAGAAAGGTGGGGACGAGGTCCAGCGCCTGGTGGGAGTCGCGATCGAGGTGCAGGATGGCCCGGAGCAAACGCAGTTCGCCCTCCTTCTCCAGGGCGTAACCGGTCTTGACCTCGGCCGTGGTCGTGCCGTGGGCCAGCATGTTTTCCAGGCGGGAGCGGGTCTCCCGAAGGAGCGTCTCCCAGGGGGCAAGGCGGGTGGCGTTGACCGTGCTCTGGATGCCCCCGCCGGCCTGCATGATCTCCAGGTACGTCGCCCCACGCAGACGCAGTTCGAACTCCTCGGCCCGGAAGCCGGCAAAGAGGGCATGGGTGTGGGCATCCACAAAACCGGGCAGGACGACCTTCCCCTCCGCCTCCAGTACGATGGGAGCACGATACCGGGCTTGAATCTCGGCCGTGGGGCCGACGGCGACGATGGTTTCCCCCTGCACGGCGACGGCACCATCGAGGATGAGGCCGGGGTCAGCCATCTCCGCCCCACGCTTCGGCCCGGATGGAGAAGCCAGGGTGAGAAGTTGAGCTGCGTGTACGACCAGAAGATCGACCTCCATCGGCCCATCCCCTTACCGCGCCCGAATCGTCGCCCCCAGTTCACGCTCCAGGGCCGGAACGATCTTTTTCTCGCGCAGGCGGTTGACCTCGTCTTCCACCAGGACCCGCTCCATGGCCTGGAAGGTCAGACGGTAGGCCAGGCTTCGCTTCCCTTCGGGAAGAGGGGAACCCCGGTAGACGTCGAAGAGGGCGACATCGCGCAAGAGGGAGCCGCCGGCCCGACGAATCACCTCGGCCACGCGCACAGCGGGGATGCCTTCATCCACCACCACCGCGATGTCCTGGATAACCGCCGGAAAGCGCGAGAGCGGCTCGTACAGACGGAGCCCGCTATGTTGCAGGAAGGGAAGAAGGTGAAATTCGGCCAGGCAGACACGGCGGGCCGGCAGTTCGAACTGGGCACACACCTGGGGATGGACCTCGCCCAGGTGACCGGCCAGATCGTCCCCTAGCCACAGCGCCGCCTGCCGGCCGGGGTGAAAGGAAGGATGCTCGGACGGCTCAAAACGTGCCTCGACGATGCCCAGACGGTCAAGCAGGGCTTCTACCACCCCCTTCAGGTCGAAAAAGTCCATCTCCTCGGCCGCAGGGGAAAGCCAGGAGCGCTCCTCCCGCCGGCCGGCCAGGGCCAGACCCAGCCGGGGAGGTTCGTCGGGCAACTCCTGCCCCTTCCGGGGCAGATAGACCCGGCCGACCTCGAAGATGGCAACCCGTTCCCAGGAACGCAGATTGAGGGCCAGGGCCTCCAGGAGACCGACCATCAGCGTCTG
>DAOUAK010000022.1:0-30122 GCA_034433695.1 Chloroflexia bacterium | reverse complement strand
CCGGCGTCCCAATCCCCACCCCTGTCCCCGTCAGCGTCGCCCCCGCCGCCTCCAGCACCTTCGCTATCCCAAAGTCCGTTAGCATCGGCTCGCCGGAGCGCGTGAGCAGAATGTTCGACGGCTTCACATCCCGGTGGATGAACCCCTCCTGGTGGGCAAAGTGCAGCGCCCGGACCACCGGAAGGAGCAGCCGCACCGCCTCCTCCCAGGGGAGCCGGCCGCGCTCCTCGACCAGACGCTTGAGGCTCCCGCCGGGGAGGTACTCCATCACCAGGTAGGGCCGGCCTTCGTACTCCCCATAGTCGGTCACCTTGACGATGTTCGGGTGGGTCAGCCGCGCCAGCGCCTTGGCCTCCCGCTCGAAGCGCTTGAGAATCTGCTCCAGCACCATCGGGGGAAAGGCTTCGGTGCGGATGACCTTGACCGCGACCTCGGCCTCCAGCCGCATGTCATAGGCCCGGTAGACCACCGCCATCCCCCCTTCCCCCAGCGGCTCCACCACGTGGTAGCGGCCGGCAAGTGCCCCACCAGTTCGCCCATCGTCGCCCCCTGGGAGGTTACAGAACCGATCCTGAAGGAATGTTACCACAGAGGGGAAGGGATGTCAAAACGGGCCCAGGTCCAGGTCCCGAGCCCGCAGGAGCGCGGCCAGGGCCACCTCCAGCATCCCATCGTCGGGAGCACGGGTGCTCAGGCGCTGGAGGAGGAGGGCCGGAGCCAGAAGGAGGCGCACCGCCGGCCGGTGGGCATATTCAGCACCCAGGCGCATGACCTCGTAGGAAACGCCGGCCAGGACGGGGATGAGGGCCAGCCGGGCCAGAATCCCCCAGCCCAACCCCAGCCCGCCCAGAGGGGCAAAGAGGGGAACGGCCAACACCACCACCAGGAGGAGAAAGGCGGTGCCGCAGCGGGTGTGCGCCGTGGGAAAGGGGCGAACCCCCTCCACATCCAGAGACGCACCGGCCTCCAGGGCGTTGACCACCTTGTGCTCGGCCCCATGATAGGCAAAAAGGCGTTTTACGTCGCGCATCTGGGCAATGGCCCCGAGGTATCCCAGCACCACACCCAGGCGAATCAACCCCTCCACCAGCGCCTGGAGCCAGGAAGTCGGCAGGAGACCGGCAACCAGCCGCATCAGGAACATCGGCAGGAGGAAAAAGAGCCCTACGGCCAGGACCAGCGCCACAACCACCACCCCGGCCATCTGCTTCGGGCCCACCTGATACTCGCTTTCCCCCAGGGCCACATTGGCCGAAAAGTTCAGGGCCCGCAGGCCCAGGTTCAGGGTATCCCAGAGACTATAGAGGCCACGGAAAAAGGGCCAGCGCGTCCACCGCCGGGCCGGCCGGGAGAAACGCTCCCCGTGGAGGACGATCTCCCCCGATGGAGCACGCACCGCCACGGCCATCCCCCGCCGGCCGCGAATCATCACCCCTTCCAGCACCGCCTGGCCGCCGTAATGGTGGGGAGATTCCCGGCCTTCCCCCGAAAAGGCCCTCACGATCCCCCCTCCGGAGTGTAGCGCACCCAGGCATCGGGCGATTCGTAGACCTCCACATAGGCCAGGCGCACAGAAGGCACATCCAGCCCTTCCCGGAGCCAGCCAAAGATCACCTGGGCCAGATTCTCGGTGGTAGCGTTGATCCGGTCAAAGGGGGGAACATCGTTCAGGCAGCGGTGGTCCAGCCGGGAAAGCACCTTCTCGTGAAGGAGGCGCTTCAGGGCGGTAAAGTCATAGGCCAGGCCGATTTCGTTCAGCCGGTCGCTCTCCAGGGCCGCCACCACCTCCCAGCGGTGGCCGTGCAGGGCTTCGCAGCGCCCCTCGTAGCCGCGCAGGTAGTGGGCGGCATCAAAGTGGCCGCGCACATGCACGCGATACATCATTCCTCCAGCAGCAGCCCGTTCCGCCGGACAACCTCGGCATACCAGCGCCCGCTATCCTTGATCGTGCGGGCCTGGGTCTCGTAATCCACATAGATCAGGCCGAAGCGCATCCGGTAGCCGTGGGCCCATTCAAAGTTGTCCAGGAGCGACCAGACAAAGTAACCCTGCACCGGAACGCCCTCGGAGATGGCCCGGTGAACCTGGAGAAGGTGACGGCGCAGGTAGGCGACGCGCTGAGGATCGTGCACCCGGCCGTCCGGATCTGGCGCATCGGGGAAGGGAAAACCGTTCTCGGTGACCAGGAGGCGGGCCGGCCGGTACTTGGAATAGACGCGGGTGAGAACTTCGTACATCCCCTCCGGGTAAACTTCCCACATCTCGGAGCGCTCGCCACCTTCCACCTCGACCGCCGCAGCCTGGATAAAGGGCGTCCCGGAATCGTGGCGGGCAACCACACGGGTATAATAGTTGATTCCCAGGAAATCGATCGGGGCGGCGACGCGCTTCATATCCTCGGAAGCCGGCCTGAAGAGAAGACCGAAGGCTTTTTGGAGATCGGAAGGGAAGCGCCCGCGCAGCACCGGCTCCAGAAACATGCGGTTGAGGAGGCCGTCCAAGCGTTTGGCCGCCTGCCGGTCCTTGGGGGAGTCGGAGGCCGGATGGACCGGGCTGAGATTGAGGACGATGCCGATCTGGGCCGAGGAGGGGAGGGTGGCCCGCAGCGCCTCCACGGCCAGCCCGTGGGAAAGCATCAGGTGGCGATAGGCCCAGGCGGCGTCAAAGGGGCTTTTCTTGCCCGGGGCATGTTCGCCGGTAAAGTGGCCGAAGATCGAGGAGACGAACGGCTCGTTGTGGGTAATCCAGTAGGTTACCCGGTCCCCCAGGCGTTCGGCGACGATGCGGGCGTATTCGGCAAAGGCCTCGGCCGTTTCTCGCTTGGTCCAGCCGCCGCGGTCCTGAAGGGCCTGGGGCAGGTCCCAGTGGTAGAGGGTGACGAAAGGCTCGATGCCGGCCTCGCGCAGGCCGTCCACCAGGCGGTCGTAAAAGTCCAGGCCGGCCGGGTTGACTTTTCCCGTGCCCTCGGGCAGGATGCGCGGCCAGGCGATGGAGAAGCGGTAGGCCGGCAGGCCCAGTTCCTGCATCAGGCGGATGTCCTCCCGCCAGCGGTGGTAATGGTCGGAGGCGACGTCGCCCGTCTGGCCCTGCCAGATCTTGCCGGGCTGGCGGCAGAAGGTATCCCAGATGGAGGGGCCACGGCCGTCCTCGCCAACAGCACCTTCGATCTGGTAGGCCGAAGTGGCCGTGCCCCAGATGAAGCCTTCGGGAAAAGGTAAAAAGCGCTCGGACATGGTGTCCTCCTTCTACCGTTCACGCACGGGTCCGCCGGCACGTTCGTTGGCCCCAGGCCGGGTGCTTTCCCCATCTGCGCCGGTCAGGCCCGCTCCGTCTTTTCGGTAAAGTGGATGCCCAGCCGCTCCAGTTCGGACAGCACCGGCTCGTAGAGTTCGGGATGGGTGGGGATGAGCACACCGGGGGTGCGGACCTGGCCTTCCAGAATCAGGCGGACGCCGATGGCGGCCGGCAGGCCGACGGTCCGGTTCATGCTGGTATCGCCCCCGGGGATGCCGAAATCGAGCATCGTGGAGGTGATGCGCTCCTTATGGTCGGGATACTCGGCCAGAAACTGGTGCTGGAGGAGGAGCATATCGCGTTCGCCGGGGGCGTACTGCATTCGGGAGAGCATGGTGGCGGTGAGGACGTCGAGGGGGGAAGCACAGCCGGCCGGCACCTTTTCCTCGCCGAAGAGGCCCAGCCATTCCAGGTGGCCGAGGATAAAGTGCACCGGGGGCAGACCCAGGTAGGCAGCCACGTCGGCCCGGGTGGCCCGCCCCTTTTTGCCGATCAAGGTAGCCATGAATTCCGCATAGGTCAGGCCGGCCAGGTCGGGACGTTCTCCCTCATCAAGAAGCCCCAGGTCCACGATGGCCTTCATGGTGGGACACCAGCCCTGGTAGCGCAAGGTGCCTCGGAACATGGTCCGCGTATCGGCGATGCCATAGAGAGAAGCGTAGGGCAGGCTATCGCGGTTCGGGTAGCCCTCGAAGGGGATGACCCGTCCCTCGACTTCGATGGGCACGCTCCAGTAGTGCAGGAAGAGGTCCGGACCGGGAATCTCGAAGATTTCGCCGTCCCGGAGGTAGCGGGCAGGGGTTTTTCCGGCCAGAAGCACACCGCGGGGGCTCCAGGAAAACTTGTAACCGAAGGGATTATCGTTGGCCTCCGGGGCGGGCAGTCCGCCGCAGTAGGAAGTGAAGCGGGTAATGCGTCCTCCGGCGGCCTGGACGCGGTGGATGACCCTCATGGCCGTCATGTGGTCTATACCCGGATCCACGCCGATCTCGTTCAGGAGAATCAGGCCTTTTTCCTTTGCCTCGGCATCCAGGGCCCGCATCTCTTCTTTGACATAAGAGGTCGTCACCATGTGCTTACCCAGGCGCAAGCAAGAACGGGCTACCCGGGGGTGGTAAACAAAAGGCAGAAGGCTCACCGCCAGATCGTGCTGGCCCACCAGTTCGTCCAGGCGGGTGTCGCCCTCTTTCTCCAGGTCAAAAGCGACGGCCCGGCCGTTGGGGTGTCCCTCCAGAACTTCCTGGGCCCGGCTCAGGGTACGGCTGGCCACGGTCACCTGGTAGCCGTGTTTCAGGAGGTACTGGACGTGGGAGTGGACCACCAGGCCGGCCCCGAAGACGATGACTTTTTTCACGGCTTCCTCCTTTTTTCGTACTGTTGAATATTAGAGCGTTCCGTATAAAACCGCGATGATTCCCCGACAATTCGCCATAGAACCCGGTGCGAATCTACGCCAAGTTGCCCTTTCCCGCCTGGAGAAACTTTTCCAGGTATGCATAGTCGGGGGTGAGTTGCCCGCGATAGACGATGACGGCGCGCTTGATCTCCGGGGGCAGGTTCAGTTCTTCAAAGGGCAAGGAGTAGTCGGCGCCGGCGATGGCCGGGATAAAGGGCTCCAGGATATCGCTGAAGTATTCGGAGGCCTCGCGGGGCAGTTCGCTGGGCAGGATGTCCACGGCCAGGATGACCGGGCCACGGCCGGCCACGCCCATCGTGATTTCCCCGGTCCACGGGTCATAGACATAAACCGGATCATCCGGATCGGTGCAGCGGACGTTGCACTCGATAGAACCCCCGACATCGCAACTGACGTCGCCGATCACACGGAGGCGAGGCGGCTGCGGCCGGCTGTAGAGTTCGCGCAGGTAGGCCTTGGTGACCAGGCGGGGGTAGCGGGCATCCCAGTAGTTGGCGTTCATGAGCACGGTGAGGTGAGGCAGGTAGGGGTCGAAGGTGGAGTGGTATTTCTCCGGATGGTGGTAATAGTCCTGGAGGTCGAAGGTTGCCTGGGGATCGTTAGGGGCGACGATGTGCTCCTCCTTGAAGGTGGTGCAGCAGATCACCTTTGTCGAAGCGTGGGGGTCGCCGGCCACGCGGACCACCTCGGCCGGGGCGATCTCCACGGTGGGCAGGTCGTTCCTCAGGATTTCCTGGATGCCCCGGCCGACGTTTCCATAGCCGGCCACGCCGATGATGAGAGGAACGACCTGGGGCGGGAGGCCCCGGGTGCGAACCTCTTCGCCGGCCGCCCGTACCTCGGCGCGGGCGGCCTCCAGGCTTTCGTAGGTGTAGGTATGGCGGAGGCGGGTAAAGGGGTTGGCGATGCCCTCCCACTCCAGGCGTCGTCCCAGGGCCCACAGACTCTCGATCATGCCCACGACGCCGGCGTGCCAGCCGAAGAAGATCAGGCGGCGTCCGCGTTCGTCGGTTACCCTCTCGTAATCGATCAGGGTGCAGCCCAGTTCCATGAGGCGCCGGAGCATCGGCATGTTGAAGGGCTGGCCCTTGATCACGTGGGCGAAGAAGACATAAGTTTTGCCCGGTTGCAGGAGGTGCGGAGGGATTTCCTTGATGGCGAAGATGACCGGGGCCGGCGAAAGGTCCTCCTGGACCAGGGCGCCGGCCCGGGCGAACTCCTCCTCCCGAAAGACCCGGATGGGCGAAGGCTGGACGATGAATTCGATCCCGTACTTTTCGCGCAGTTTCTGCACTTTCTCCGGGGTGATCGGCACACGACGTTCCCAGCGGCTTTTATTCTCGCGGCGGATGCCTATGGTTGTTCCCATACAAACCTCTCCTGAAGCGGGCGCGACCCTGCGCCACAAAAGGCAGGAAACCTTCCGTGGTTCCCTGCCGGAACGGACTTTCGAGATTATACAATAGGGTGGGAGGAGGCGCAAATCGCGCTTGCGCCGATTGAGATCGGAAATCGGCCTTCTCGGGTGCCCTTCGCCCACCGTCGGCCTGCGCCGACGGGCCCCCAGGGCCCTACCCGCCGGCCGGAAACAGTTGCCGGACGCAGACAGGATAGGTATAATACCCTTTGCCGGGGGCGATTCCGGGAATGTCCTGCTGCCGCAGACGCGGGCAAGCCGGCCCCGACCCATCTGGACTGCCAAGGAGGTCAAAATGGCTACCCAGACCCATGAGGAGTTCCGAGCCGAGCGGGAGCGACTGAACGAAATCGTGATGAAGTATGCCGGCCTGGGCATCAAGCGCTTCTACAGCCTGGACGGCCAGGTCTACCGGGCCGGGGCGCTGCCGGCCCGGATAAAGGAACTGATGGGCCTGGTAGCCTCGCTGGTGCTGCGCTGCGACGATTGCGTCCGCTATCATATCCTTCGCTGTTATGAAGAAGGCATCTCGGATGCCGAACTGGAGGAGGCACTGGCCATCGCCCTGGTCGTCGGCGGCTCCATCACCATTCCCCACCTCCGGCGGGCCTTTGCTGCCTGGGATGAGTGCAAGGCCGAGAAATGATTGACATAAGTCTTCATGAAAGGGCCCTTGCCATACATCGGCGGCTGGTCGAACACTACGGGGAACATCCCCGCCGGCCGAGGATGGACCCGGTGGCCGAACTGGTTTCCACCATCCTTTCCCAGAACACGAACGACGGCAACCGCGACCGGGCCTTTGCCCGACTGCGGGAGCGTTTCCCCACCTGGGAGGCGGTGCGCGATGCCCCGGTGGAGGAGGTGGAGGAAGCGATCCGGCCGGCCGGCCTGTCTCGAATCAAGGCCCCGCGCATCCAGGCGGCCCTGCGCCGTATTACCGAGGAACGAGGGAAAATCACCCTCGACTTCCTGGCCGAGATGCCGCTCTCGGAGGCCCGGGCCTGGCTAAGTTCCTTCCCTGGCGTCGGCCCCAAGACGGCGGCGATCGTGCTCCTTTTTTCCTTCGGCCGACCGGCCTTTCCGGTGGATACCCACATCTACCGCCTGAGCCAACGCCTGGGATTGCTTCCGTCTAACGTATCACGTGAGAAAGCACACCTTATGCTGGAGGAACTCCTCCCATCGGAGACATATCTGACCTTTCACCTGAACCTGATCCGCCACGGGCGGGAAGTCTGCCGTGCGCAACGGCCGGATTGCCCGCGCTGCTTTCTACGGGACCTCTGTCTTTATGGGGCTCAGCGTTGACCTAAGGAGGAAGAATGGGCGAACGGATTCGCACCTTTATTGCCATCGAACTGCCGGAGGAAGTGCGGCGCGGGCTGGCCCGGGTACAGGGGGAGTTGAAACGCTCCCATCCTCCGGTGCGCTGGGTCTCCCCCGAGAAGATCCACGTCACCTTAAAGTTCCTGGGGGAAATTCCGGCTGAACAGGTGGAGACGGTCTGCCGTGTCGTCGCACAGGTGGCCACTTCCGCCGCCCCCTTTGAACTGGAGGCGGCCGGCGCGGGGGTTTTCCCGAATCTGCGCCGGCCCCGGGTGATCTGGGTGGGGGTCCAGGGCGACCTCCCGGCGCTTCACGCGCTTCAGGCAAGCCTGGAGCGGGAACTGGCCCGGGCCGGCTTTCCCGAAGAGGAGCGCCCCTTTTCACCCCACCTGACACTGGGAAGGGTGCAGGACCGGGCTACTCCGGCCGAAGCCCGCTCGCTGGGGCAGACGGTGGCCGGCCTTGAAGTGCCGTCGTTGGGCCGGTGGCGGGTAGAGCAGGTAGTGGTGATGCGCAGCGACCTGCGCCCGGAGGGGCCGATCTACACCCCCTTGCGGGTGTTGCGGCTGGGCAGCGTTTAGGGAAGGCGGCTGGAGATATACTCGGCGGTCCGAGCCTGTTCCCGGTTTCTACTTTCGCCCCGCCCCTTAGTCCCCTCTGACCCTGAGTTCATCGGGCGGAGGGAAGGTAGTCCGCGATCCATAGGAGCCGGGGCAGATGATCCCTGACGGCGTTATACAGGCGGCGATCGCCGGTTACCAACATGCTCCCTGTTTCCTCGGCCAGCGCCAGGTAAGCCCCGTCATAGGCCGATCGGTCGTAGGCATATGCCAGTTCCAGGGCCCGTTGCCAGGAGATTTCCGCCGTCGGAAGGCCTAACCCCTGAAAGGTTTGGAGGATTTCCCGCCCTTTGTTCAGGTCGATGCGGCTTCGCCTTACTGCCTGGAGGACGGCGTTCGTCACTTCGTAGGGAAGCAAAGCAGGGACAAGCAACTCGATCTCCCCCTGGACGTAGGCCCGGATGATCGCCTGGGCTTTCTCATGCCCTTCCTCGTCGGGGAAAAAGGCCTCCAGTACAACGCTGGCATCTATGACCACGGCCGTTCCTCCAGTTCCCTTCGGGAGGTCTCATACAGTTCCGTAGCGGTTACGCCGGCCTCTTTCATCTCCCGGGAGAGGCGTACCAGGCTTGAATAGGCTTGCAGGCGACGAAGGCGTTCATATTCGGCAAAAGGCAGGAGCACGGCATCGGGCTTTCCCCGGCGAGTAATGATCACCGGTTCTTTCTGGGCGTATTTGAGCAGTTTGGAGAGGCCGCTTCTGGCTTCGGCAATAGAGACTTTCATAGCCATTCCATTCCTCCTCTTTTATGGCCATTCTATTTGTCTATATGATATAGCCATAAACCCATTTCGTCAAATCTCTCTACCCTTAGCCCTCTTTTCCCTCCACCTTTCCCCGGGCCAGGGAAGCCAGCATCCCCAGCAGGCACAGCCCGGTGAAGATTCGGAAGGCCAGGCCCATCACGGAGAGGAGTTGGTCGGGCAGGAGGCTTTCCCACTCGACCCGGCCGATATAGGCCGAGACCAGGAGCGTGACCAGGGCCATGCTGACGGCCTGACCGGTCAGGCGCATCGTGGCCAGGGTGGAAGAGGCCACGCCGTAGTCGCGCCGGCTTACCGCCCCCATCACGGCGCTGGTATTGGGAGCGGAGAAGAGGGCATAGCCCAGCCCGATGAGGGCCAGGAAGACGATCACCCGGACTATGGAGGAATCGCTGCTCAGGGTGGAAAGGGCGAAGAGGCCGCCGGCCATGACGGCCATGCCCAGGGAAGCCAGGAAACGGGGCTGGATACGGTCGGAGATCCGGCCGGCCGGGGGAGAAAGGAGGGCCATGACGGCCGGCTGGGCCAGGAGAATCAGGCCGGCCTGCTGGGGCGAAAGCCCCAGTACCTTTTGCAGGTAGAGGGCAAGGAGGAAGGAGATGGCGTGGGTGGCGCTATAGTGGATAAGGGCGGCCAGGTTGGAGAAGATAAAGGTGAGGTTGCCGCGGAAGCGGCGCAGGTCCAGGATGGGCTCGGTTTGCCAGAGGCGGTGGAGCAGCCGTAATCCAGGTCCGGGCGAGGATGGTCCGGTCTTCCCCTCCCTTCCCCGGAGTTCCCAGAGGACAAAGGCGGCCAGGCCTACAAGGCCGGAAGCGGCCAGGTAGGGTGCCGGGGCGTTTTCCCGAAGGGAGGAAATGCCCCAGAGGAAGCCGAGGAGAGAGGCGCTGAAAAGGAGGGCGCCGGCCCACTCGAAGCGCTGGCCGGCCGCTTCGGCCCATTCACCGCGCAACCGGAACAGGGCCAGGGGAAGGAGGGCCAGGGAAAGGGCGGAGGAGAAGGCAAAGATGGAGCGCCAGTCCAGGTGCTGGGTGAGGAAGCCACCGAGGGAAGGGCCCAACGTCAGGCCGGTGTAGACGGCGGCGATGTTGACGCCCAGGACACGGCCGCGTTCGGCCGGCGGAAAGACGGAAGTGAGGATGGCCACGGCCGTGCCAAAAACCATAGAGCCGCCGATGCCCTGGAGAGCACGGGCGGCGATGAGGAACGAGATCGAGCCGGCCAGAACGCAGAGGATGGAAGAAAGCCCATAGATGAGAAGCCCCGCCAGAAAGACCCGGCGCCGGCCGTAGAGGTCGGCGAGCCGTCCCAGGGGCGGGAGGCAGGCGGCCGAAGCCAGGAGATGGGCCGATTGCACCCAAGCCAGGGCCACCGCATCGGCAGCGAGGTCCCGACCGATGTCCTTCAGGGCCAGATTTACTGCGCTTGACATAAATGGCATCAGGAAGGAGGAGAGCGTAGTGATCAGGAGGGCATAGCGGCGTAGAGAAACAGGACTTTCCATAGCCAGGCCTTTCGTCGGTTGAAGTTACAGGTTGAAGGTCGAAAGTTACAGATTGAAGGTTGAACGTACAGATTGAAGGCTTGGTTTTCGTGGAAGAAACTTTACCTCATGGAGGAACGGATGTCAAATCGGGTCCAGGAGTTTGCATAAGGCCAACGGGATTCAACGAACGAAAGGGCATAGAAGGGTTGGGAAAGGATTTTATACGCGAGTTCGGGAAGACCCGCTCGGAAGCGATCCCGGCGAAGGGTAATTTATGTCAACTATAAGGACCTGGAGGGGGGTAAATAGAACATAAGAACCCTTATCGGAAGTTCAGGAGACCCCGAAGCTACCCGTTCTTTTGCTGGAACTGCCTGATAGCCGCCTCCATTTCGGAGGACGGTGCATAGGACAGGACGAACTGCTCATACTCTCCGGGGGAAGGAAACCGTTCGCGCACCAGCACACGATCTACCAATGTGCCATTTCGTTCCCCTACCCACTCCCGGTAGTTGGAAAACGGCCACTGGGCCGGGTGCTCAACCAGACCGGCTTCCACGGGATTGCGGTGGATGTACCGGCACAGATGGATGAGGTACTCATCCCGCTCCACCGGAATGGCCCGAAAGGGGCCCTCAAAGAGAGTACCGCTGCGTCCGAACATCTTGTTGAACGCTTTGGTGTAACTGTTGAACACGGCCTGGACAAAGGCGCTGATGGGATGAAGGCCATCCTGCCGGAGGAGAAAGTGGTAGTGGTTGGGCATCAGGCAGTAGGCGATGACCGAAATCTCAAAGCGGGCGGCGTATTCTTTGACCCTGCAAAGCAAAAAGAGATAGTTGTCCGGGGTGCGAAAGATGGATCCCCGGCCGGCACCCCGGTTGTAGATGTGATAGTAGTGCCCCTGAACAAACCGGACCTTGCGTGCCATAACCCCCTCCTCCACGCAGGTGCGACGTAAAGGTGTGTCGCACCTCCCTAGTGTCCGACGCGAACACCTGTATGGGCGAACGGCCGTTCGCCCGTACAGGCGATCTCCAGTATACCCTCCATTTCCTCCGCCGTCAACGGGACGGGATTGGCCTTCATGCTGCTGGAGGCGGCGGCCTGGCGTACCAGGGAAGGGAAATCGCCGGCCGTAACCCCATAGGCAGCCAGCGAGGGAATGTCCAGTTCCGCCACCAGATCGTCCACCCAGGACACCCCGTCGTCGGCCGTGGCCCCGGGATCGCCGGTAAGAAGGCGGGCCACCTCCTCATAACGGGCCAGGGCCGGGCTTTCCGGGGCGCGCTCCCGTAGGGCACGCAGGTTGGCGGCCATGACCGGGGGAAGAAGCCGGGCGCAGAGGGCCCCATGGGGGGCAGGAAAACGCCCACCGAGGGCCGCGGCAAAGCCGTGAGCCGCTCCCAGGCCGGCATTGGCCAGGGCCATCCCACTCAGGAGGGCGGCCAGGGCCATATCCTCGCGGGCGGCGGCCTCGCCGGTACGCCAGGCCCGACGGAGCGAACGCGCCACCCGCATCATCCCTTCCCGACAGAGGGCATCGGTGAGCGGGTTGGCGCGGATGGAGACGAACGGCTCGACCAGTTGGGTCAGCGCATCCAGGCCGGTAGCGGCGGTGACGGCCGGCGGCATTGTATATGTCAACTCCGGGTCCACCAGGGCTACCCTGGGCAGGAGGAAAGGACTGCGCAGACTGACCTTGACCCCGTGTTCGGGGGAAGAAAGGACGGCATTGCGCGTAACCTCGCTCCCGGTGCCGGCCGTGGTCGGGATGGCGATGCAGGGCCGCCCTGGACGTTCCAGCACCCGCCCCCGGCCGATCACCTCCAGGTAATCCAGGACATCCCCCTCATTTTCCAGGAGAACGGCGATGGCCTTGGCCGTGTCCAGGGCGCTTCCCCCGCCGAAGCCGATGACCAGGTCGCACTCGCTGCCACGCGCCCGCTCCAGGCCCAGGCGGACGGTCTCCAGGGTCGGCTCACCGACCACGGAGAAGGTCGTACCCTCCACCCCGCTTCGGACCAGCACCTCCAGGAGCGGGCCGGCGCGGGCCGTGTTGCGTCCGGTCACCACCAGCGCCCGCCGGCCCAGCGCCGCGGCAATCGGGCCGGCCTCCCGGAATGTCCCTACGCCGAAGACGATGCGCGTGGCCGTGGCAAACTCAAAGCGCATGGCCTGCCTCCATACCGGCGGTCCCCGCACGATCCGCCGGCCGAAACCGACCTGCACAGTACCCGGAGGGGCGCAGTTCAATTGCGCCTGGCATCGCCACCAACAACGGGCAGCAGGGAAAGCGGTACCTCCCATTACCCGGCTGCATCTCGCAACCAGGCGATGATCTCCTCCTTCCGCGGGATGCGGCCGGCCGATTTGAGAACCCCGCCGATCACCAGGCCGGGGGTCATCACAATATCATAGGCCATGATGTCGGCAGGGTCCTCAACCTTGACCACCTGAATCTCGATCCCTGCCTCGGCCGCGGCCATACGCGTCAACTGCTCCAGCCGACGGCACTTCGGACAACCGACACCCAGTATCTTGACCTCCATCTTGCCTCTCCGTTGTTCTGAAAACCCGGCAAAGCGATCGTTACGAGCCGGACTGGGCTACGACCCGACGGCTCCGACGGCCAACCCACCAGAGGAAAAACACCAGCACCCCCAGGAAGGCCCCTAGGTAGAGTAGAATCAGCCCCAGACCAGCGCCGTCTACCCAGGCTCCATAGAGCAGGCCGGCCAGCATACTGAACAGCGCTACCCAGCCCACGTACACCCAGGCCTTGAGCCGGCCGATGATCTTGGAGACGATCAGGATGCTCTGCAGGCTGAGTTCCGGGTCGGCCATCAGGTAGGCCAGGAGCGGACCGCGGTGCATGCCCAAACCGAGGAACATGTTGGCAATCGGCACCTCGACCAGGGTCGGAAAGTACATGAACACCCCAAAGGCGACTCCGGCCAGGTTGCCCAGGAAGGTGTTCTGGCCGGCCAGGTACTCGATCCACTCAGGGCGGATGATGCCCCGGATGATCCCGACGATAAAGACCCCCACGAGCAGAAGAGGAAAGATTTGCCTGACAAAGCGCCACGACTCCCATAGCCACTCTTGCATCTCATGGGCCTGGAAGTAGCGACAGGCCACGAAAAGGATGGCCGCCAGGAACAGAACCACGGCAAAGAACTTGCCCGGCAGGGCCACCTCCAGTCCGTCGGCACCCGGGGTCATTCCCAGCGCGGCCACAAGCAGCGTCAGGACGACCAGCCCCAGGGCCACCCATGTCCAGCGGTTGAAACCGGCGTCCACTTCCCCCAACCCCTTCCAGGAGAAAAGCCCGATCAGGCCCAGCAGGACGATCAGGAGCACACCCTGCACCGAGATGCCTTCCTCTCCCCGGGTCGGATCAAAGGGGACGACGCGGTTCAACAGGTCCTGGAAACGGTCCAGGCCGGTCATGGGCAGGGTAAAGTGCACGTAGGAGTCCGTCAACAGGCCGATCTTGAGCGTGCCCGACAGAAGCAGGGCCACCAGGAGCAGGAGAAAGACCACCGTGGCGCGCCGCACTTGCCCCTTGCTCGCAAAGAGGTTGTCGGTCTCCCGGTCGTGGAGGATGTCCGAGCGGCGAAAGATGAGGGCCATGATCATGCCGATACCGATCCCAAAGGCGAGGGAAAGCAGAAATCGGGCCACCGCCAGGTCCATCCCGATGATCACGCCGGTGTAGGCCAGGGCCAGGATATTGGCCGCCGGGGCGAAGAAGAGAAAGGTGATGGCCGGCCCCAGACCGGCACCCTTTTTATAGATGCCGGCAAAGAGCGGAACGATGGTGCAGGAGCACACCGCCAGCACCGAGCCGGCCAGGGCGGCGGCGGGGTAAGAAATGTACTTGGGAGCATTGCGGCCCAGGAAGCGGGTGATGGCCTCCTTGGGGATCAGCGTGGCCAGGGCCCCGGCGATGAAAAAGGCCGGCACCAGGCACAGAAGCACATGCGCCGCAAGATAAGCGGCCAGGTTACCCAGGCCGCCCTGCAACAGAGAGAGACCATAGGTAAGAACGTCCATCGTCTGACCTCCATCGGTCGTAACTATCAATCTAGGTTGATATATTACCACTGGACCACCGTTTCGTCAAGTAACTTGGCTCACAAAGTCGGACTTGACAAAACGCCGCGGCGTGGTATAATAACAATGCTGGTTCATAGAAATTGGGGTTGAATATGGCCCGACCGACGCGATCGTCTCGTGGCTTCTTGCCTCTGGGTACCCGGCCCTGCTGCCAGGGCAACCGCTGCCTGTGCGTGAGCGGGATCGGACCGTGGGCCACCCGTCCGCCTCCGGCGCCGGCCGGCCTCTTGTTGCCCATCGGTCCGGACACTCGAACATTTCCCCGGCACTTGCGGCAAAGCCGTGGGGACGCGACCTGGGGCAAGTGGCACCCCACGAGAGACCGCAGGGCCGGTGCCATGTAAGGAGGACAAAATGGCAGGAAAACCGCGTTTCGTGATGTGTATCTGTACCGGGGAATGCCCGGGGTTTGCCCAGTTGAATCTATGGTCGCTCATAAACCGCGTGCGCAGCGAACTGGACGTCGAATATGCCATCGTCCATCCGCAACTGTGTGTGGACGATGGAGACCGCTTCTGGAAGGACTATGCCAAACCGGACGTGACCTACGTGGTGGGGGCATGTGACCCCAAGATGCAGCGTAAGATGTTCAAGGACGCCTTTGCCGCGGTGGGAGGCGATTTTGACCGGCAGGTCCTCTCCCTCGACCTGCGCAACATGTCCACCGAGGCCGCCTTCGACAAAGTGGCCGAGGCAATCAAGGGACTTCAGGAGGCGTGATATGGCCGAAACGATGTGGGGAGGCATTCCTCGCCGCGAGGTGCCCTGGTACCCAACGGTGGATTATGACCTGTGCATCGGCTGTCGGTCGTGCTTCGACTTCTGTCCCGCCGGCGTCTTTGACTGGGACGAGGCAGAGAACCATCCGATCGTCGCCCGCCCTTACAATTGCACCGTCTATTGTAAAGGCTGCGCCAACGCCTGCTCGGAAGAGGCGATCCGTTTCCCCGACAAGGAGACGATCGCCGCCCTGGTGAAGGAACTGCGCGCCAAGTATGGCCCATGAACGCCTGGGAGGCCGGCCCTTCCTGTGCCCGCATCGCGGGAGGCAATCCAGGGGGGGCCGGCCTCAACCCGGTAGAAACGGCGATGAAAAAAGCGTTGATTGTGGCCTTGACGGACGAAGAAATGCAGGAACTGTACCGCATTCTCCTCGACGGCGACAGCGAGGCAGCGCTGGCCTTTCTCCGCGAACATCTGCGCGCACCGCTGATCCAGGCTATGGAGGGCGGTTGAAAGGTCATGATCGAGGTCCCCGGGGCGGGACCAACGGCCATCGAGGGACGGCTATTCGGCTGACCCGGCCCGTCCGGCTACAACCCGGATCGAGATGCTCTTTCGCCTGAACATCTGTTTTGAGGAGGTAGGTGGTGTTGATAGACAAGTACGACCTGGAGGTCTTTACACCGCCCTGTGAGCCGGGGGCCGAGCGCTTCAGCGCTATCGCCCGCCTGATGGTGGACATCCGCGAGGTTCTACCTTACCTGAACGCCATCCTGCGCGGGGCGGTCTACACCCCGGCCGCACCGGCCCTCAGGTGGACTAAAGGGGGCCACTATGTCGTCTTCCATCCCTACCAGATCGCCGTGAGCAACGTCCTCGACCGCGATGCGGCCGTTCGGGAAGTAGAGGGGCTGGTCAGGCTGGTGAACCAGACCTGGGAACGCCGGGACGAGATCGTGCCGGACTACACAGAACGCCGCCGGCCGACGCCTATGGCGGTGTACAAACTGCTCCCCGGCACAAACTGCAAACGTTGTGGCGAAGCGACCTGTTTCATCTTCGCCGTGAAATTGGCGGCGGCCCAGGTCCATCTGGAGGACTGCCCGCTGCTGTTCGAACCGCAATACGCCGACCGCCTGGCCCAGTTGCGGGAAATCGTCATCGACGCGCCGACGATCGGGCCCTAGGACCCGATGTCCCGTAAGCGCACTCGTATCGCCGGATGCATATCGTCCGGCGGCATAAAGCCGGCTCGCCTGGCCGGAGGTGTCCCGCGCCGAATCGGGACACAGGAGGAATGTTGATGGAGACCGAGCGCTCCTATCTGCAAAAAGAGGTCCTGGATGACCTGGACCAGCTGGCCGGCCTGTTCCGCATCCTGTCCGAACCCAATCGGGTGCGCATCCTGTACCTGCTGATGCAGCAGGAGACATGCGCCTGCGAACTCCTGCCCGAACTGGGTATCTCTCAACCGCTGCTCTCGCACCACCTGCGCACACTGGCCGAGGCGGGGCTGACACAGACGCGCCGGCAGGCCCAGCGCATCTTCTACTCGGTCGTGCCGGAAACGCTGGCGCGACTCAAGAAACTGCTCCTGAAACACTTTGACCCCGATCGCCTGCCGCCGCAGGCCGCCCCAGGACAAGGCGTAGAACAGCAGCCGATGCTCTCCGAGCCGATAGAAGACGGCTCGATGTTATCCGGAACCGAGCATCCACTTCGGTAAGTGGAGGGAACAGATGGCTCCCCAGCAGAGACGTGCCTGTTGCAGCGGAGCACCGCCCCGGCTGGTCTATATCAAAGTGCGGGGCCACTCGATCGGACTGATGGGTATCGAGCCGCTCTTTGAACGGCTCTACCAGGCCGGCCGGCAGGACGACGACGCCCTGGAAGCCGAACTCGTGGAGCAGGCCCGCATCTACAACTATATCGCCCGTGGCCTGGAGGCAGATTACGGCTGGGGCCTCCGCCAGGCCTACCGCTCCTATGTGCGGGCGAAGGAAAAAGGGGACTACCGCGTGTGGTTGCCGTTTACACGGCCATAGTCCAGAGGCCGGGCAACCGGAAGGTGGGCCTGCCTCCGCCCGAGCAGGAATCGAGCCGGAAACCCCGGAACAATGGCGTGCCGTCAGAGTTACGCCGGATTATGTAGACTTCTCGTGATAGTCCCAGCCCCCCTCTCCCGGAAAGACGTTACGGTAGCGGATGCCCCGACGCGGCTCGGCCATCATCGGCTCCACGGTGTCGCGCCATTTCCGGTAATGGGCGGTTTCTTTATGTCTCCCCGGGTCCTCCGGAGTGCGGTAGACCTCCACCAAGATGAAACGGGTGGGGTCGTCTTCTTGCTGGATGACGTCGAAGCGGGCCACCCCCAGCTCCTCGACGCTGTGGCGGGCGTTCTCGATGGTGGCTTCCCGGAAGGCCTCCACAAACTCCGGCTTGACATGGACATGGACGTGGACGATGAGCACCGTTTTCCTCCTACTTCCACAGTTGAAGGTTGGGTCCTACCCTTTGTGCTTTGACAACCAGGAGTGGTTGGAAAACCGTCGGGGTACGGAGCGAAACCACCGGCGGGGGGGAGACGCTTCCCAGGGAAAAGGACGGCCAGAGGGAAAGGGGGCGTTCGAGCAACCGCCCAAGCGTCTCGGCACCCCGCCACAGCCGGCCGACCGAAAGCGAAAGGAAATGGACGGCCGGCCTCTTCTTCTCCACCGGCGGCGGGAAGGCGCCGAATTCGTATTCAAAGGGAATCTCCCGGACGGGCCGGCCTCGCCAGAGGTTCTTCTCACACCAGAGGTACTTCATCCCCAGACGGAGCATCCCTTCCTTCCGTATCCTCCGCACCGAAGCCGCGATGCGGGTGCTGGTCAGGACGCCGAAGCGGCCATGCCGTGCCGCCCGCCGGACGTAATCCAGGTCCTCGCTCAGACGCAACGTTTCATCAAAGCCGCCGATCACTTCGTGGAGTTCCCGCCACACCAGGATGCAGAAGCCGGGGGCATAGGGACGGAAAGGCTGCATCAGGAAGAAATAGAGGCTGGCCGCCCCATAGATCGCCTCCTCCAGAGGGTTACCGTCCCAGGTGACCATCCATGCCGTGGCCACATCGTACCTTTTCCGCAGGAACTCTTGCACGGCGCGTTCGAGGAAATCGGGAGGCGGGAGCACGTCGGCATCCAGAAAGAGGAGAAGGTCGCCCCCGGCCACCCGGGCACCGGCATTCCTCCCCACGGCCGGGATACCTCCGCGCACCACCCTGGCCCCCCGGCTCCGGGCCAGTTCGGCCGTGCCGTCGGTTGAGCCTGCGTCGGCGACGATAACCTCGTCGGCCGGCCGGGTCTGCCGGGCCAGCGCATCGAGCAGACGGGGTAGATAGGCAGCCTCGTTCAGCGTGGGAATGATGATGCTCAAGGTGATTCGGTCCGGTTGGGCGCGACGGGCGACTTCTGTCTCTTTTAACCTCTGGCCCACTCCGTCTCCTCCATAGCCGTTTCACCCCGACGGTTGCCATTCGCCGCCCTCGGATGAAATTATAAAACGACCCTGACAAATATGCAAGGGGCATTCTCGGCGATTTTTGATGCGGCAAACCGGGTCCTTGACCAAAGGAAGAAGCCGGGATATAATGAGAAACAAAAGGGCAGATGGAATAGGTGCCTTCAGGCAGGTGGGACGATGGAAACGTTCTGGCGACTGGTTGCCGTGGCGGCCCTGGTGGCCGTCAACGGCTTTTTTGTGGCAGCCGAGTTTGCCCTGGTCAGCGTGCGCCGGACGCGGGTAGAGGAACTGGTGGCCCAGGGCGACCGCAGCGCCGCCCTGGTGCAGCGGGCCATCCGCGACCCCGACCGCTTCATCGCCGCGACGCAACTGGGGATCACCATGGCCAGTCTTCTCCTGGGCTGGATCGGGGAGGAAGCGCTGGTACCACTTTTTGAACCGCTCTTCCGGGCCATCCCCGAGGCCTGGATCGGCCCGGCCCAGGCCACCATCGCCGTGACCATTTCCTTCGTTACCATCACCCTCCTCACCGTTGTCCTCGGGGAACTGGTGCCCAAGTCCGTGGCCTTGCAGAATCCCGAGCGGACCGCCCTGTTGGTCGCCCGACCGATTCTCTGGAGTTTTTACCTCTTCCTGCCCCTGATCGGGCTTCTGAACGGGACCGGCAACCTGGTGCTGCGCCTCCTTCGGGTGCGGCCCGCCACCGGCCACGAACGCGTCCACTCGATTCAGGAACTCAAACTGCTCCTCGAGGCCAGCCAGAAAGAGGGTGTACTGGAGGAGGAAGAACGACGGATGCTCGTCGGCGTCTTCGACCTGGGAGAGCTGACCGCCCGCCAGGTGATGATTCCCCGCCCGGATGTGGTGACGATCTCCGAGGATGCCCCGGCGCGAGAACTTCTGGAGCGCTTCCGGGAAAGCGGCCACAGCCGCTTCCCGGTGCTGGGCGCAGGCGGCGTGGACAACGTGGTGGGCGTGGTCTCGGTCAAGGATCTCCTCCAGAAGATGCCCCTCTCGGAGGCCGACCTGGAGCGTCCGGTTCGGGAATGGATGCGGCCGACCCTCTTCTTCCCCGAGAGCAAGCCGGTGGCCGACCTCCTCCAGGAACTGCGCCGCGACCGCGCCCGTATGGCCATCCTGGTGGACGAGTATGGCGGCATGGCCGGAGCCCTCACGGTGGAGGATATTGTCGAAGAGATCGTCGGGGAACTGGAGGACGAACTGGATCGCCGCCCCCGTCCCTTCCAGCCGGTGGACGAGCATACCGTGGTCATCTCCGGCCAGATGCGGGTGGAAGAGGCCAACGAGGAACTGACCCTTTCCCTGCCCGAAAGCGAAGATTACGAGACGGTGGCCGGCTTTATCCTGACCTATCTTCAGCGCTTGCCGGAGGAAGGAGAAACCTTCCGCTACCGAGATATGCGTCTCAAGGTGCTCAAAATGCGCGGGCCGCGCATCGAGCAGGTGGAGATCACCCGTCCGACGGAGCGCGCAGGTCCACCGGTTGCCGCACCAGGGAGATAAAGACGTCCTCCAGGGTGGGAGGGATGGGCTCCAGCCGGGCAACCCGAATGCCGTGCTTCTCCAGGACGGCGCGGATGGCCGGGCCGGCCTCGCTTTCGGCAATGACGTGCAGGAGGCTTCCGTAGATGGCTACCTCCTGCACCTCCGGCACCGTGGGCAGCAGGTCCAGGGCGGCTACCAGCGGCTCGCAGTCCACCTCCCAGACCTGGCCGCCCATAGACCGGGCTTTGAGGCCGGCCGGGCTGTCGCAGGCGACGAGTTTCCCCTGATACATCAGCCCGACGGTGTGGCAGTGTTCGGCCTCGTCCATATAGTGGGTGGTCACAAAAACGGTGGTCCCTCGGCCGGCCATCTCGTAGATCAGGTCCCAGAACTCCCGCCGGGAAGCCGGGTCCACTCCGCCGGTCGGCTCATCCAGGAAAAGCATCCGGGGTTCATGGAGGATGGCACAGCCCAGGGCCAGCCGCTGTCGGAGACCGCCGGAAAGGTGTTCTACCCGGGTCTCCTCCCTCCCGGCCAAACCGACCAGTTGCAGGAAATCGCGGATACGCCTTTGGGCCTGCCGACGGGGAAGACGATAAATGCCGGCATAGAACTCCAGATTTTCGCGCACGGTGAGGTCGCTGTAGAGAGAAAAGCGCTGAGACATATAGCCGATGCGGGCCTTGACTTCCTCGGGCTGGCGGGCCACATCATAACCCAGCACGGTGGCCCGGCCGGAGGTGGGAAGTAACAGGCCGCAGAGCATCCGGATGGTGGTCGTCTTCCCGGAACCGTTGGGCCCCAGGAAACCGAAGATTTCTCCCTCGGATACCCGAAAGGAGATATGGTCCACGGCGACAAAATCGCCAAAGGTCCTGGTCAGTTGCTCGGCTTCGATGGCATAGGACATGGGAGTTCTTTCACGAGGATCGCCGGCAACCGCCGCCTCCCGGCGTTAAGTGGACGATTCCGGGAAAAGGGCTTCCCCCCTCAGGCGAAAGAGCACCACCCCATCGGGGCAAAGCACCTCGATCTCCTGGGGGCCGGAACCTCCCAGGTTGCGCAGGTCGCCCCCGCAGCGTACGACCTCGAGCGCCGGGAATATCTTGATAAAGGAGGTCGGGCAGAAACCGTCCGGGCAACCGTATGTGCATTCAAAGGTGTCCCCCGGCTCCAGGCCAAGCCGGCACTCCTCGGCGCGGTTTTCTTTTCCTACCCGCAGCACGGCGATGCAGAACTTCCAGTCTTCCCTGTACCACGGTTTCATCGGTCTCCTCCAGGCCACCCCGGGCGGCCCATGGGAAATATAGCATCGGGCAAGCCGCCCGTCAAGGGGACTTGCAACCGCCTGAGACTTACGGTTTCGGGGCCCGGATCATCAGAACGGGACGGAGTATACCGGCGCTTCTCCGACCGACTCCGGCCGCGCCTCGCACATCCTCAAGCCCTGCAAACCGATTTGCATGCCGGAATAGGATATAGTAGAATACAGGGCATACCGAAATAGGGGGGTTTTCCATGCTCAACTGGCACCTCCTGGCCGAACGACGAATCCTGGCGGCGATGGAGCGGGGGGAATTCGATCACCTCCCCGGCCAGGGCCGGCCGCTTCAGTGGCGGGAAAATCCGTTCGTCCCGCCGGACTGGCGGCTGGCCTTTGACCTCCTGGAGCGGGCCGGCCTGGCTCCCGACTGGATTATGCGCCAGGCCGAAATCCGCGCCGACCTCTCCACCCTCCGGGAACGCTATGCCCAGGAGCATCGCTGGATGGAAGAACGCCGAAAGGCCCTGACCTCCATGCCGCCGGAGGAACGTCGCCGGGAACGGGAACACCTGCGCCGAGCCCAGACCCGCTCCTGGCAACAGATCCGAGAGTTCATCGAACGCCTCAACCGCAAAATTGCCGACTTTAACCTGCTTGTGCCCGTTGTACGCCTCCAGTACCCACCGCTGGACCCGAACGAAGAATTTCGGGCACTGCAGGAAGCCTGGGGAACGCTCGATACGGAGGAGACGGAATGAAAGCCATCATCCTGGCCGGAGGAAAAGGCGAACGCCTGCGCCCCTATACCAACGACCGTCCCAAGGGCATGGTCGAGGTGCTGGGCGTGCCCCTCCTGGCCTATCAGGTACGCTGGCTGCGGGCCAACGGCATCGAAGGCATCCTCTTCTCCTGCGGATACCGCCACGAGGTCATCCGCAATTACTTCGGCGACGGCTCCCGCTGGGGGCTGACCATCGAGTATGTGGTCGAAGAAACGCCGCTGGGCCGGGGCGGCGGAATGAAACTGGCCCTTTCCCGCCTTGCGCCGGAGGACGACCCGGTCGTGGTGACCAACGGCGACGTCATCACCAACTTTCCCCTGCGGCAGATGATCGCCGAGCATCGGGCCTCCGGGGCGATGGGCACGATCTACCTGACCCCCTACTTCAGCCCCTTCGGCATCGTCGAGGTGGACGAAGAGATGCGGGTACTCGGCTTCCAGGAAAAGCCGGAACTGCCCTACTGGATCAACGGTGGTGTTTATGTCCTTAACCGGACCATCTACGACTTCCTGCCCGACCGGGGCGATCACGAGGTGGAAACCTTTCCCCTCCTGGCCCAGCGCGGCCAGTTGCGGGCCTTTTGCTCCCGGGCCTACTGGCAGTCGGTGGACACGGTCAAGGACCTCTCCGTAACCAGTCGGGAACTGGAGCAGTTCATGATGGAGGCCTTTCTTTCGCAGGGAGAAGTGCCCCGGGTCGTCCGATGAACGACCTCCCCCGCGTGATCCTCAAACCGGGCCGGGAGAAGTCGGTGCGCCTTCGCCACCCCTGGGTCTTTTCGGGGGCCATCGCCTCCCTGAGGGGCCATCCTTCCCCCGGCGCGGTGGTGGATGTTGTGGACGAGGCCGGCCGCTTCCTGGCCCGTGGCGTCTATAGCCCCCGTTCCCAGATTCGGGTCCGCCTCTGTACCTGGGATGCCGATGAGGCCGTGGACCGGGCTTTTTTGTGCCGACGTCTGGAACGGGCCTTCTCCGGCCGCCGGGCCCTGGAAAACGATCCCGCCACCACCACCTACCGCCTGGTCCATGCCGAATCCGACGGCCTTCCCGGCGTCATCGTGGACCGCTACGGCCCCTACCTGGTGCTACAACTTTTGTCCTGGGGAGCCGAGATCTGGCGGGAGGACCTGGTGGCGCTCCTGGCCGAACGATGCGCTCCCCGGGGGATTTACGAACGCAGCGATGCCGCCGTCCGTCGCCTGGAGGGCCTGCCCCCCAAAACGGGTGGGCTCCTCTGGGGAGAGGAACCGCCGGAGCGGGTGGAGGTCTGGGAAGGCGGCCGGCCTTTCCTGGTGGACATCCGCCGCGGTCAGAAGACCGGGGCCTACCTGGACCAACGAGAAAATCGCCTGCGGGTGGCTCCTCTATGCACAGGGAAGGAAGTGCTGGACGTCTTCACCTACAGCGGCTGGTTCGCCGTCCATGCCGCCTCCTGCGGGGCCGCCTCGGTGGTGGGACTGGATTCCTCGGCCGAGGCGCTGGACCTGGCCCGGGAGAACGCCCGTCGGAACGGGGTGGAAGAACGCACCACCTGGGAGGAAGGAGACGCCTTCGCCGTGCTGCGGGAATGGCGGGCGGCCGGCCGTTCCTTCGACGTGGTCATTCTGGACCCGCCCAAGTTCGCCGCCCGTACTTCCCAGGTGGCAGCCGCCACGCGAGGCTATAAGGACATCAACCTGCTGGGGATGCACCTCCTGCGTCCCGGCGGACTGCTCGTGACCTTTTCCTGCTCCGGGTTGGTGAGTGCCGAACTCTTCCAGAAGGTCGTCTTCGGAGCCGCCCTGGATGCTGGCCGGGACGTACAGGTTCTGTCCCGCCTCTTCCAGGGGGAAGACCATCCGGTGCTCCTCACCTTCCCGGAGGGGGCTTACCTAAAGGGACTTTTGTGCCGGGTGTGGTGATCCGGTCCCGGCAAAGGCATACCTACCGCAAGGGCCTCCTGGCGTCCAGGTAACTTTGCAGTACCATCGCCGCCGCCACGGCGTCGCGGCGTTCCCGGCGGCGTTTCCGGCTCATCCCGCCTTCTCGTAAAGTGCGCTCGGCCGCCACGGTGCTCAGCCGCTCATCCCACAGTTCAACCGGAACATCCAGGCAGGCTTGCAGACGCTCGGCCCAGCCCCGCACCCAGATCGCCTCCTCCCCCTCCGAGCCGTTCAGATGCAGGGGCAGGCCCACGATCACGCGGACGACCCCGTACTCCCGGACCCAGGCGCGAACCTCCTCCAGCCCCTCCCCGGCTCCTCGGAGTTCGATCACCCCCAGCGGCGAGGCCAGCAAACCCCAAGGGTCGCTCAGGGCGGCCCCGATGCGGCGCCGGCCTACGTCCAGCCCCAGCAGCCGGGTATGCGTCTCCATTTACCTGTAACCGCTGATGTCCACTACGTGGATCCCGCCCAGACTGGGCAAAAAGTCCAGCACCGGAGTGATGGCGTAATCGGCGATGCGGTCGCGGTAACCCTCCAGGATGCGCCGGGCCTCCTGATACCTCTTTCCCCGCAACCGGCCGGCAATCTCCGCTTTCAGCCCCTCGTCAATGCGGTTCAGAATAGGGACGGTGGCTACGGTACGGTAGGTCCAGGTATTGCCCGGGCCCGGCCCCACCGCCTCCAGCGGAGCGTAGGTGACCATCCCGATCTCCTGGCCGGCCTTCTGCCCGCCGAGTTTCTGCTCGACCGCCGCCTCCACGGCCTTGCCCAATAGGGCCGGGACGCTGGCCAGCGCCGAGGCACGCACCTTGGCCCGAAGGGTCAGCGTCTTGGCCTCGCCGCCGATAGATTGGCTGAAGGTCTCCTCCAGCGTCTCGACCTGGAGCGTGCCGCTGAGCACCTCCAGCCCGCTCAGTTTGGCCTGGAGTTCGCTATAGGCCTCCTGCTGAAGGGCCCCCAGGAGGCGCTGGCGCAGCCGGGCCTGGTCATCGGCGGTGACGATGGCCGCGTGGCGCTCCGAACCGCCGGAGGTGGCCTCGCTGTTCTCCACCGTGAGACAGCAGGATAAATTTCCTTCGATTACGCTGATGGCCCCGGCCGGCACGTTCCCGGCGCTTCCCGGCACGTCGGCCACGACATTCACCCGGCCCTTGCCCAGGTAGGCATCCTCCCCGCGAAAGTCCGAACCCGGCACCCAGACATCCTCCGTCGTGTAGAAGGTGGCCCCGCCGCCGGAGAGGCGGGTCCCGGCCGGGACGTTGATGCCGTACCCGGTCAGGTTGACAAAGACGACCATCCCTGTGGCCGTCCCTTCGGCGATCCAGGCCTCTCCGGTGGTCGAGATGGCATCGGAGCGCTCCAGTTCCACCTGCACGGCCCTGGCCGAGATGGCCACCGCCTCACCTTCTACCCGGGGCACGGCCTGCACACCCTTGGGGGAGAGCGTATCGGTCAGAGCGATGGTCAGAACGACGTCCATCTTTTGTTCCTCGGCCGGCAGGGGGGTCAGGGTGACGGTAACCTGGGGCAGGGAAAAGACGTAGAGGGCGATGAGGAGGAGAGTAAAGCCGAAGGTCGCCAGAAGCGAGAGCAGGTAGTAGCGGAACTTGCGCTGGCGCAGGAGGCGCCTTTCCTCGACGGTAGGGGCACGGGGGGCGGCCACGGCCGGCGCCTCGATGGCTTCGGCGCCGACCCGGGCGGCCCGCGGCTGGAAACGAGAAGCGACCCGAAGGAAGAGGCCGACCACGGCGATGTAGATGTTGGCCAGGGCTCCGGCCAGCGGCTCCAGGAGAAAACCCAGTGGGGAAGGTTTACGACGCGGCCTTTCCCTAGGCGGGGCCGGCCGTTCCGGAGGAGCCGGAACCTCCACCACTGGTGCTGGCGTTGGCGCCGGCCGGGCAAAGGCCTCCCGGCGCAATTCCACATCCTCGGTGAGCGACATGCTCTCCAGGGCCTCAAAAAGGGCCAGATCCGCCTCCGAAAGGCCGGCCGGCACTGCCTCTTCCCGCCCGGCTTCCTCCTCGACGCCGGGAGCAACGGCCACGCCGGTCGGCTCCGGCGGTCGGGTCGAAACGACGATGCGCGGCGGTTCCGGCGGGGGAGCGACCTCCCGCGGGCGCACCTCCTGGTCCACCCGCACCACCTCGAAGCGGCATACGCGGGCCAGGTCGCAGACCTTTTCATCGGTCGAATAGATCGTCAGATCGAGGCCGGTGATGTCGCAGGCCTTGCGCAACATGGTAAAGCCGCCTAGCGTTTGCAGGGCCCGGTTTCCGGGTGGAACGATCAGGTTAATCCTTTTGGCCCTGGCCCGCCGAACCTTTTCCAGGATCGCTTCGCTATCGTCCTCCGGCAGGAGGGTAATCGTTACCGTCTCCTCGGACATCGCTTTCCTCCTGACAGTCCGCAGAGGGCCGCTTCGCCGGTGTGCCCCTACGGATGCTGACCCGTCCGCATCAGATGACCCACCTGGGAGAGCGCCTCCCCCAGACGTTCGGGGAAACGTCCACCGCCCTGGGCCATCTCCGGCCGGCCGCCGCCGGTTCCCCCGACCATCTCGGCTATCCGGCGCACCAGGTGGCCGGCGTGATGTCCCCGCGCCACCAGGTCCGGGGTCACCATCGCCACCAGACGGGCCTGGCCCTCGATCACCGTGGCCAGGACGATGACGGCCGAACCCAGACGTTCCCGCAGAACATCGCCCACCTCCCGCAGGCGGGCCACATCGGGCAGGTCCACCTGGGCAGCGACGACCTGGACGCCGTCCACTACCTGTACCTGCCCCAGGAGCCGTTCCAGTTGGGACTGGGCCAGTTTCCGCTGCAAGGCAACGATCTGTTGCTCGCGTTCCCGGCCTTCCTGGAGCAAAGTGTGCAGGCGCTCCTCCAGGCGCTCCGGCGGGACACCCAGCGGAGCGGCCAGTTCCTGCAGGCGGCGCACCTGCCGTCGGGCCCAGGAAACGGCCCCCCGTCCGGTAACGGCCTCGATGCGCCGCAGGCCGGCCCCGATGCTGCTTTCGCTCACGATGAAAAAGGCCCCGATTTCGCCGGTACGGCGCACATGGGTGCCGCCGCACAACTCGCGGGAAAAGACGGTCTCCCCGTCCTCAATGCCGATCATCCGCACCGTCTCCCCGTATTTTTCCCCAAAGAGGGCAATGGCCCCCTGGCGCAGGGCTTCGTCCCGGGGGAGTACGCGGGGACAGACCGGATAGTCTGCCCGGATGGCGGCGTTGACCTGCCGCTCGACCTCCTCCAGTTCTTCGGATGTCATCGCCCGCAGGTGGGAAAAGTCGAAGCGCAGAACCTCAGGGGCAACCAGAGAGCCGGACTGGACGGCATGTTCCCCCAGGACCCGACGCAGGGCACGGTGCAGGAGGTGGGTGGCGGTATGATTGCGGGCGATGTCGGCGCGGCGTTCGGCATCCACCTCGGCGCGCACCGTTTCGCCTTCCTCCAGGTAACCCTCGGCCACCTGGCCGATATGCACCACCAGGTCGGGGATGGGGCGGCGGGTATCCTCCACGATGAAGCGGCCGTGGGGACCGGTGAGCGTGCCGGTATCCCCCACCTGGCCGCCGGATGCGGCGTAGAAGGGGGTGCGATCCAGGATGACCTCCAGGCGTTCGCCGGCCGAAGCCCGGCGCACCCGCTCGCCCTGGCTCAGGAGGGCCAGGAGGCGGCCCTCGTCGCGGGTGGTCTCGTAGCCGGTGAAGGAGGTGGGGGGGAGGCCCAGGTCGCGGTAGAACCCCGCCTCCGCCATCGCCTCCATCCCCGCAGCCTCGCCCCGGCTGACCACCTGATGGCGGGCGACGGCCTCCTGAAAACCGGCCTCATCCACTTCGACGCCGCGCTGCCGGGTAATCAGGCGGGTCAGGTCCAGCGGATAGCCGTAAGTGGCGTAGAGTTCAAAGGCGGCCTCGCCGGGAAGGAGGGGCTCCGGCAGGCTTTCTAGAAGCGCCTCCAGCCGGGTCAGGCCGGCCTCCAGGGTGCGCCCGAAGCGTTCCTCCTCGTCGGCGATCGCTTCCAGGATAAAGGTCTCCTTTTCCGCCAGGTGGGGATAGGCCGGGGACAGGATAGAAATCGCCACCCGGGCCGGTTCGCTCAAAAAGGGGCCGGAAAAGCCCAGAAGGCGGCCCTGGTAGACGGCCCGGCGCAGGATACGGCGCAGGATCGAGTTGCGCCCCAGGTTGCCCGGCAGCACCCCGTCGGCGATCATGTTGACCACGGCCCGGCTATGGTCGGCCACGGCACGGTAGGGGGCAATGCGGCGGGCGAGTTCCTCATCGCTATGGCCGAGCATTTCCTGAAGACGCCGGATGATGGGCAGGAAGAGGTCGGTATCGTAGTTGGAGGGCACGTCCTGCAGGACGGCCAGGAGGCGTTCCAGGCCGGCCCCGGTATCCACGCTGGGGCGGGGGAGCGGGACGACGCTGCCGTCGGCACGGATTTCAAACTGCATGAAGACCAGGTTCCAAAGTTCGATCCAGCGGCCGCAGTCGCAACGGGGGTCGCAGTTTTCCTGGGGGTCGCGCAGGCAATGGCCGGCGAGGTCGTAATGGATTTCGGAACAGGGACCGCAGGGGCCCACATCGGCCATCTGCCAGAAGTTGTCCTTCCGCCCCAGGCGCAAGATCTTTTCCTGGGGAAAGCCGGCCACCTCCTCCCAGAGGCGGGCGGCCTCCTCATCGGGAGCGAACTGCTCATCGCCCCCGAAGACGGTCGGGCGGAGGCGTTCGGGGGGCAGGCCATAGTCCCGGGTGAGGAGTTCCCAGGCCAGAGCGATGGCTTCGGCCTTGAAGTAATCGCCGAAGGAAAAGTTGCCCAGCATCTCGAAAAAGGTATGATGGCGAGGCGAGGGGCCGACCTCCTCCAGGTCGTTATGTTTCCCGGAGACGCGCAGGCAACGCTGGACCGTGGTGGCGCGGCTGTAGGGACGCTTCTCCAGGCCCAGGAAGACATCCTTGAACTGGTTCATGCCGGCGTTGGTAAAAAGCAGCGTGGGGTCCTGGGCCGGCACCAGCGAAGAACCCGGCACCACCGTATGGCCGTGGCGGGCGAAAAAGTCGAGAAAAGAGCGGCGCAGTCGGTGGCTATCCATCACAGTTTCTCTCCGGTTCGTTTGATGGTATTATAATACAGTCTCGAGGGACTGTCAATCTTTGCCTTTCCTCCTTGCCAAAGCCTCCGGGATGTACTACAATAGAAACCCAGGAAAGGCCGGGAAATGATCGGTACGGTCCTCTGGGGCATTCTGGCTACCATCGGCACCGGGCTGGCCACGGGGGTCGGCGCTCTACCGGTGCTTGTGACCCGTCGCGTCCCGGAACGTTTGCTCGACGCCATGCTGGGCTTTGCCGCCGGCGTCATGCTCGCCGCGACGGCCTTCAGCCTCCTCCTTCCGGCCATGGAGGAGGGAAACCGATTCTGGGGTTTCTGGGGCATCGCCGTTGTCCTGGCCGGCCTCCTTCTGGGCGCCATCTTTCTCTCCCTCCTGGACCGGGTGATTCCCCACCTGCACTTTATCGCCGGCCCCGAAGGGCCTCTTTCCCGCCTGCGGCGCATCTGGCTCTTTATCCTGGCCATCACCCTGCACAACTTTCCCGAGGGGCTGGCCGTGGGCGTCGGCTTCGGCAGCGGCCGGATGGACGAGGCCCTGGTGCTGGCCGTCGCCATCGGCTTGCAAAACATGCCGGAAGGATTGGCCGTGGCCCTGCCCCTATTGCGGGAGGGCTACTCGCGCCGGCAGGCTCTGGCCCTGGCTACCCTTTCCGGTCTGGCCGAACCTCTCGCCGGAGCCCTGGGCGTGCTGGCCGTACAACCGGCCCGCTTTCTCCTGCCCCCGGCGCTTTCCTTCGCCGCCGGGGCCATGCTCTTTGTGGTTAGCGATGAGATCATTCCCGAGACCCACCGCCGAGGCTACCAGCGCGAAGGCACCTTCGGCGTGATCATCGGTTTCATGGTCATGATGTTTCT
>DAOUAK010000021.1:0-14913 GCA_034433695.1 Chloroflexia bacterium | reverse complement strand
CCTCGGATTGCGTTCGTCCAACCGGCCGGTCAGGAAAAGTGCCCCGGCGGGGCAGCCGCCCCGGCAAAAGTTCCGGTAGGGGCAATCGCGGCAACTTTCCAGGCGCTCCAGCGGGATGCTTCTGCGGCGGCGCAGGGCTTGCAGCAAGGGGTGTTCCTGCCAGACCTGCCTCAGGTCGTCCACGCCGGCCGTCCCCAGCGGGAGCGTGCTGAGTTGATGGCAGGCCACCAGAGTGCCGTCGTGGTGCACGCCCAGTCGGGAAAAGCATCCCCCGCAGGAGGAAAGGGTCCCGCCGCCCGGGAGGCTTTTTCCTCCGGCCCGGGCTTTTTCCATCTCCCGAAAGTGGCGGGCCAGAGCCAGGGGGCCGGAGGTAGCCGTGATACGCCCGTTGTAGTGCTCCACCAGGCGGGAAAGCGTCTCCATCGCCTGCCGGCGCTGGGCCGGGGTAAGGAGGAGATCGCCCTGGCGGGCCACCAGGCCGCAGGGGTTCACCTCATCGGTGCTGAAGGCGGGGAGACCGATTTTCTCCAGAAGGAAGTGGGCGATATTTTCCAGGTCATCCACGTTATAGCGGTTGACCGTCACCCGGACGGTAGTCGGCAGGCCGGCTTCCATAAGAAGGCGCAGGCCGCGCAGGGCCCGATCGAAACTATCGGGCCGGCTCCGGTTGTGGACCTCGGCCCGTGAGCCGTCGAGCGAAATCTGGATAAAATCCAGCCGCAGGCGGCGTTTGCCCACCTCGAACTGGGCCAGGACCGGCTCGGTAATCAACGTGCCGTTGCTTAGAATCTGGTAGCGCATCCGGTTGGCGATGAGACCGTCCAGGAGGTCCCAGAGGTCCGGCCGGGCAAACGGCTCACCGCCGGTCAGACAGACGCGCTGGACCGCCAGCCGGCCGAGTTCCTGGAAAAAGGCCAACCAACGCTCGGTGGGAAGGTCGGTACGGGAAACCATCTCGTCGGCGTAGAAGCAGTAGCGGCAGCGCAGGTTGCAGCGGCCGGTAATGGCGATATCCATAGAGAGCGGGGCCGTAGGCACGGCCGGCCGGAAAGGCTCGCTCACGCTGCGCCTCCGTAAACGCCGATAAAACCCCGCTCCTGCAACCGGGCAATGAAATCGCCGACATCCCGATGGACCCGGTCCTCCGGCACGTTGTCGCACCGTTCCAGGAGGATGGCGACCACCTCCTCGAGGGTGTGAGGCTGCTCGAGCGCCTGCCAGATCAAAAGGCCGGTCGTGTTCACCACGAGCACCCGGTCGGTGTCGGGGTTATAAAGGAGGGCCCCCTCGGCCTCCTTGCGGCAGGAGACGTCGGGGTTGACGATGTAACGGGGTGCTTCCGCGCTCATCCCATCTCCTTCTCGGACAAATGTTCCACCAGGCCCAGTTCGGCCATCGTCCGAACGGCGTCCAGCACATCGGCCAGGATCTCTTCCGGCGGCCGGCCATAGTCCTCGGCCATACTCTGGGCAACCTCCCGCAGGGAAATCCGGCCGTCCAGGCGGAGGAGGAGGTCGCCGGCCGTGGCATTCAGTTCGACCAGGCGCAGGCTTTCGCCGTGTAGCGCCAGGTAGCGAGTCCCAAAATTTTCCACGGCGACGGCCGGATGCCGTCGGTAGACCTCGGCCGGTTCGCACAAAGCCATTCCTCCAGGTAAAATACCGGAATTACCGGCCTTGCGGAAGTACCGGTAGATTTATGGTTCCTCCTCGCCGTTGTGGGATGGCCTGCCGACTACGGCGATAGGAAGGCTTATCCCAAGGCGGCCTGGAGGGCTTCCTGCCAGAAGCGGGGCTGCCCATCCCGGAAGAGGGCCACCCGCCGGGCTTGAGCCTCCTCTATTCCGCCCTCGGTCGCCTCTTCCCCGGCCACCACCGCCACGACCGGCCGACCCAACCGGCGCAAAAGTCCCGCCCGCCGCGCCGCCCGCTCGACATCGTTCCGATCCATGACGGCCGAAACCTCCACCGCCAGCCACACCTCCGGCCCTTCCTTCACCACTCCGCCCACCACCAGGTCCAGCCGCCAGACCTCATCCACCTCCTCCGGCGAAAGATGCGCTTCCATTTCCTCCAGCCACTCGACCAGCGGAAGCACCCGCACCCGACGCAACAGGCGACCGAAATAGGCCGGGGCCTTTTCCCGGTAGTCCATCTCCAGAAGGCGTCCCTTGACGGAGCCCATATCGTCCTTGAGCGCCTTGATGTCGGCCTTGACGACGATCATCTCGCGGACCAGAGCCTGCACCTGCTCCTCGGTCCGCCTCTGCGCCTCGGCCAGTTCGTTCACCCGCTCCTCGGTGCGCCTCTGCGCCTCGGCCAGTTCGTTCACCCGCTCCTCGGTCCGCTTCTGCGCCTCGGCCAGGGCCTGGACAGTGGCCTCCAGGCGCTCCAGACGTTCCTCGGTGCGCCTCTGCGCCTCGGCCAGTTCGTTCACCCGCTCCCCGGTCCGCTTCTGCGCCTCGGCCAGTTCGTTCACCCGCTCCTCGGTCCGCTTCTGGGCCTCGGCCAGGGCCTGGACAGTGGCCTCCAGGCGCTCCAGACGTTCCTCGGTGCGCCTCTGCGCCTCGGCCAGGGCCTGGACGGTGGCCGTCAGGCGGTCAAAGTCTTCCCGGACGACCCGAATCTCGGCCATCCGGTCGTCCACCAGGGCCACTACCGCCCGATATATTTCCGCAGTCAGTCCGTAGAACTGTTCTTTCGAGGCCATCTTGACCCCTCATTTGGTTATATTATAGCACACTTCCGACCTTCTGGCAACCTTCTTCCGCTAAGATTTTATCATGCCTCGGTTTGTCCCGCCTGGGGAAACCGCCGGCGGCAAGTCCTCCCTCCTGTAGTCGTCGTCTCCCCTATAGGCACATTCCCGCGATTCCGGGCCAAAGCCATTGCCGGTTTTCCGGTGGGCCAACAGACCAGGCCAACCCTACCTCGAGGCCCCTCACCGCCCAGGGATCGGCTTCCCCCAAAAGCACCCGGGGATCTTCGACCGGCATTTCCGGACACTTTCCTTCCATCCCGTCCAAACCCGCTACTACCGGATAAAGGTGGGGAACGTTGTGTAGGCAAAGGCGCCGGTGAGGCTGTAGCGAAGCCAGGCCAGGCCGGCCATCTCCAGCATGGCCAGGAAGCAGCCCCAGGCGAAAAGGGCAACGGCCTCGCCCCAGGAGGTCACCCGGCCGGAGCGCCGGAGCAGTATGGCCACCAGCAAGGTATTGACCAGGCCCATGGCCAGGAGAAGCCCGGCCAGGCTGAATCCGGCCACCAAGTAGAGAAAAGGGCCGGCCGGCCAGAGGGCCGGAAGGTTCAGGGCACCCACTACCAGTACCATCAGGCCCAACTCGCGCAGGCTCGGAATCGGCGAACACTCCTGGGGAAACTGCCAGAGGGTCAGGTGAAGGACCGGAAGGAGAAAGGCCGCGAGGGCAATGCCTTCCAGCGCGCCGGTGAGGAGGCGGAGGGTGTTATGCGGCTCGTAGAGGTGGGGAAGATCGGGGAAAAAGGCAAGATAAGAATTCACGCCGTCCACGCCGGCAAGGAAGAGAAAAAGGAGGAGGAAAAGCAGGATGCCGGGCGGGGGAAAAGCGGCTGGCCGGCGATGTCCGCACAGAAAAGAGGTCGTTGCGGTGGCGAGGAAAGCCAGGTAGATGCCGGTACAACGGGCACAAAGGGGGAGGGGCTGGCCGCCGATGGAGAAGCTGCGCTCGACAATGCGGTGGCAGACGCCGGCCCCCCAGAAGCCCGGACCTTCATGGGCCAGCCAGGGGAAGAGAACAAGCCCCCCGAGGGTCAACAGGGCCGGCAGAAGCCCTCCCCAGCGGGAGAGGAAAACCTCGGGCTTCTTCCCGCATACACCTCCTCGATAGGTCCCCATGGATGGGTCGCCTTAGAGCCTACCTGGAAACGGGTGTAGGATTCTCCAGGCTGTCCAGGCAGGCTGGAATTTCCCTACGGGTTTCCGGATAAAACGCTTATACCCACCGCCTTCGCCGTGGCCGGGATGTTCCCCAATACGCCTCTACCGCAAGGGACACCCGATTTCTCGCGGCCGGAATCGCGCCCGCTATAGGCACCACCGGCACTATTCCCCCTTCTGGCGGGCACAGTTAATACACAAAGAGGCATCCGGCACAATCTCCAGACGGGCGCGGTCAATGCGGGCTCCGCACTGCTGACAGATGCCGTAGGTGCCCTCATCAATACGTCGCAATGCGGCGCGGAGAGAGTCGACCTTCTCGCGCATACGCTGGAACAGGGCAAAGTTGACCTCCCAGGTATGGATGGCCGGGTCTCCTTCGCCCAAACTATAGTCCCCCCGGTATTCCAGGCGCTTTTCGATCTCGGCTAACTCCTCAAGTGCCTCGAGGAGTTCCCGCTCCAGCCGTTCTTTTTCCTGCTGCATCTCGGCCTGGCCCAGTTTTTCTTTCCGGGGTGCCGTTGCCATTGCCTTCCTCCTGCTTTACAATGTCTGAAACATGGGAGTGGGCATTTCACCTGGTTCAGTTTTGCCGGTTATCATTCCGGTTGAGAGCACACGGTAGACCGTGTCCCTATTTCCTGCCCCTTCCGGGTCGCCCTATTCGCAGGCTCAATCCCAAACGGCGGCGCATTCCGTCAATCCGCACCAGACGAGCCTGAAGGCGCTGTCCGAACACGACCTCCTCGGCTCGCCCGCTCTGCTCCAGGTCGGCGGCCGGGATAAATCCCAGCATCCCGTCATCCAGGAGCAGGAAGGCTCCCGCTCCCGTCCGCCGGATCACCCGGCCCTCGACCATCTGATCCAGATGGTAGCGCTCCTGAACCATAGGCCAGGGGTCGGGATAGGTACGTTTCAGGCTGAGGGAAAGCCGGTTGCGATCCCGGCCGACTCGGAGTACATAAACATCTACCTCCTGGCCCTCCTGAACGATCTCGATAGGATGCTCCACTCGAAACCAGGCCAACTCTGTACGGTGAATCAGGCCGGTTATGCCGCCCAGGTCTACAAAGGCCCCGTACTCGGTAAGGGAACGGACGCGCCCGTGCAGGATATCCCCTTTGCGTATATTGGCCAAAAGTTCCCGTTGCCGGGCGGCCTCCTGGGCCAGCCGGCCGAGCCGTTCGGAAAGAATCAGACGGTGCTGCCGGCGATCCACCTCGATCACCTTGAACGCAAACTGCTGGCCGGTCATGGCGGCCAGTCGGGCCAGTTTTTCCTCCCTGGAGAGAGTACGGGGGAAATCGGTGATCTGGGAAAGCGGGACAAACCCCCGAATATGCCCAAAGGGAACGATCAACCCCCCTTTGTTATAGCCGGTAACCTGTCCCTCCCAGAAGCGGTCCTGACGCTGAAGTTCTTCGGCAGCCAGCCAATCCTGCTCCCTCCGGGCCAGGTACAGGGAAAGCAACACCTTTTCCTGGGTATCCTCCACATCCGTTACATACACAAGCACTTCCTGGCCTTCACAGAGTGAATCGCGCTCTTCCGGGGGAAGTTTTTCCAGGTCCTGTCGGGGAACGAAACCGATCTGGGGGATGTGAAGGTCCACCGAAACGCCTTGCGGCGAGCACGCCACGATCACACCCCGGCGGATGTCCCCCGGACGAGGCTGGGAAAGGTCTTCCACCTCTCGAAAAAGTTCCGCTATGGAAGGCTCATCCGGTTGTTTGGTTCTCTTTCCTTCCATAACCATCCTCCGCCAGGAGCCTTTTCTAACCGGGCTCCTTCCAACGGAACAGACATCCGGGCACGGCCCGGACGATCCTGCGAAAAACGGCCCACCCGAACCACCGTCATAACACCTTGCCTGCCCCAGCGCCCCGGTGGGCCGTTCAGACGTTTGCCCGGGAAGAAAAACTGCCTCCCGCGCGCCGGCCATCGGGCCGGAACCTGTACTTAGTTCATTATACTGCAACCGCCTCGCTTCGTCAACTTTCACTCGATCGGCCAGCCACGGGCCCGACAGAAGCGCTCGATGGCCTCGACAACGGCGCGCAACTGGCGCAGGAGGAGACGTACTTTCACCGGGGCCTGCTCGTCGCGCTCGGCCCACTGCTCCAGATCGCCTTCGTAGAGGGTGCGGGTGATCCGGCCGGCCCCATCCAGAACCTCGTCCAGGGAGCGAAAGCGGCGTAGCCGGGCCCAATCGGCGACCTCCGGGCCGGTCTCTTCCTCCTCCTCCGCTTCCTCCCAGACCCGTTCCTCCTTCTCTTCCAGCGGGATGCGGGCCAACCGTTCCGGCGGCCCTTCCACCGGCTCCGGCGGCGCTTCCCGACGCAGGCGGGCCCCGGCCTCCAGCGCCTGCAGGGCCGTCTCGATGGTCAAAGTAGGATTGGCGGCAAAGAAAGAAGCCAGTTCGCTGACCTGAGCGGCGGTGAGCCCGCCGTCGGCGGCCTCGCGGGCCACCTCCTCCCGGGTGCTCTCGTTGGGGATCCGCAGAAGGTGTTGTGCCTGGGTAACCGTCAATGCTCCCTGGCGGATCAGTTCCTGGATGGAAGGGGAAAGTTCCAGGAGGGAAAGGTAGCGGCGGACGGTGCGGGCCGAAAGGCCGATAACCTTGCCGGCCTGGGCATCGAGTTCACCCTCGCTCAAGTGGGGCTGCTGGCGCTCCAGGCGTCCGCGCAGCCGGGCGATGGCCTCGGCCTTCTCCATATCGTTGAGGTCCAGGCGGTGCAGGTTCTCCACCAGTTGGGGGACAAAGAGTTCATCGGGGTCCACATCCAGAAGGAGGCAGGGAATGCGCTCCAGTCCAGCCAACCGGGCCGCCTCCAGACGGCGATGGCCGTAAGCCACCCGGTAGGTCTCTCCCCACATGTGGATAACGCCGATTGGCTGAAGCATACCCACGCTGGCGATGGAGGCAGCCAGCGCAGCCAGATCTCCGGAATCGTGGCGAATCGCCCCAGGATCGGGTTGAACCTGCTCCGGACGCAAGAAAATCAGTTCTTCTCCCATAGGGAAACCTCCTACGATACGCAGTGCTCCAATCGTTCTTGCATGTGTTTCCAGTGGCTTCCCTGCCAGTAAACGCGTCGGCAGGCAGGACAGAGCCAGAAGTGCTTCTGATGCTGGCGCACATAGGGCGGAACAAAATCCTGGACCACCGAAAGGGGCACCTCCTCCAGGGGCACATTGCAGCGGAGGCAACGCGACCCCATGCCCGGTGCCGGAAAGAGGCGAAGGACCTGTTCCAGTTGGGCGTCCAGTTCCTCACCCTCGATGAGCAAAGAGCGGATGCCCCGCCGGGCGGCCAGCATATGGTCGCGGGTCAGGAGGATGCGTCCCTCACGGCGGGCGCGCTCGGCCAGCGAGAGGTCATCAAAGGGCGGCTCGTAGACGACGTCATGGCCGGCCGCCCGCAACCATTTGGCCAGCCGGCCCAGCATTCCGTCCACCAGAAAACGGACCTCATCGGCCATCTTCCCGCTCCTGATCGTGGAGAGCCCAGAGCCGGCGTAGCCAGTCCGGGATCCGCACCTCCTCCAGATGATTCCCCCGGGGCAGGTACGGCTTGATGTCCAGCACCGGCGTGCCGTCGAAAGCGTCCAGGCCGCGTACCCAAAGCACGTTCCCCTCCCGTCGGAGCAATTCCACCGCAGTCAAGCCGATGGGGTTGGGCCGGTGGGGCGAACGGGTAGCCAGGACGCCCACCAGCGGCATCTCCGGGCGACGTTCCGGATGGACCTGTAAAGGCGCCGTCCCCGGCGGCAGTTGGTCAAAGTAGAAAAGGATAAGCAGATGGGAAAACCCTTCTATCCCCTTCAGGGCCGGAAGGAGATCCTCGCGCACCTCGACCCGGGAGACGATTTCCTCCCAGCGGGCCTCTCCGGAAGTTATGTCGTTATGGACGATGCCGATCGGGCGAAGGAAAATGCCCTCAGGGGTATCCGACATCGCTCTTTTCCTGCGGCAGCCGGCGCCGGCGGGCCTGTTCCAGGAGGGCGCGTTTTTCTTCCGGAGAAAGGAAGGCGGCCTCCACCCCGTTCAAGCGGATTCGGCGCACCTCCTCGGGCGTGAGGCCCATCTCCTGGAGCAAGCCATACTCGTGGGGCAGGTCAATACCCGAGACGACCGGGTCATCGGTGTTCAGGGTGACCCGGATGCCGTGGCGGAGGAAGCGGGGGAGGGGATGCTCGGCCAGGGTGCGCACGGTAAGGGTCTGGAGGTTGCTGGTGAGGCAACTCTCGACGGCGATGCCCCGCTCGGCCAGGAGGTCCAGGAGGGCAGGGTCCTCGGCCGCCCGGACGGCGTGGCCCAGCCGTTCGGCGCCGAGTTCCTCCACCGCCTGGCGGACGCTCTCGGGGCCGGCCGCCTCCCCGGCATGGGCGATCGTGTGCAGCCCGGCGGCACGGGCCCGGCGAAAGTGCTCCACGAAGAGGCGCCCCGGATAGCCGGCTTCGTCCCCGGCCAGGTCCAGGGCGACGACGCCCCGGCCGGCCAGGGCCAGGGCCGCCTCCAGTTCCTCCTGGCAGCCCAGCGGGCCGAACTGGCGGGACATGATTACGATCAGGTTGGCCCGGATAGGCAGGTCGGTGGAATCGGCCACGGCCCGACAAACGGCCCGTACAATTTCCAGCGGCTTCAGGCGGTGCACCTGGGCCATAAAAAGCGGACTGAAGCGCAATTCCACATAGTCCAGCCCCTCCTTTACAGCATCCTCCAGGTTCTCCCGGGCAACGCGGTAGACCGCCTCATAGTCCACAAAGGTCTGCTGAAGGAGGGCGAAGCGCTTGAAAAATTCCGGCAGGGAGGGAATCGGTTCAGAAACCTGAATGAAAGGGCGCAGGCCCTCGGGGGTTTCGGCCGGGAGCGGCAGGCCCTTCTTCCGGGCCACCTCCCAGATCGTCTGCAGGCGGACGTTGCCGTCCAGATGACGGTGCAGGTCCACCAGCGGCAAATCGTCACCGTAGGGGCGCATCGCGGATGCGCTCGTACTACAGTCCCACTTCTGCATCGGAAAGGCTATCGCGCAACAGGTCCAGGTTCTGCAGGGCCAGGCCGGTGCCGATGGCCGTGCACTGGAGGGGATGATCGGCCACGTAGCAGGGGACTCCGGTGGCCTGGGTGAGGAGACGGTCCAACTGGCGCAACTGGGAGGTGCCGCCGGCCATGACGATGCCCCGATCAATGATGTCGGAAGCCAGTTCGGGGGGCGTCTCCACCAGCACGGCTCGAATCGCTTCGATGATCTCCTGGAGCGGCTCGGTAATGGCTTCCGTAACCTCGGTAGAAGAAAGTTCGATCGTGCGGGGGAGACCGCTCACCTGGTCGCGTCCGCGCACGGCCATCTTGAGCGGCGGATCCAGCACCAGGGCGCTGCCGATCTGGATTTTGATCTCCTCGGCCGTGCGCTCCCCGATGAGGAGATTGTATTTCCGTTTGACGTAGGCGGCGATGGCCTCGTCCAGCCGGTTGCCGGCCACCCGCAGCGAATTGCAGACCACGATGCCGTTCAGAGAGATCACGGCCACCTCGGTCGTCCCACCGCCGATGTTGACGATCATATTTCCGGTAGGCTGGGCAATGGGAATGTTAGCGCCGATGGCCGCCGCCAGCGGCTCGCGAATCAGGTGCACGGTGCGGGCCCCGGCCTGCAGGGCGGCATCGCGCACCGCCCGCATCTCCACCGTAGTGGCGCCGGCCGGGATGGTGACCATCACCTCCGGCTTGAGAAAGCGCAACCAGCCGCTCACCCGGTCGATAAAGTAGCGGAGCATGGCTTCGGTGATCACGTAATCGGCGATGACCCCGCTGCGCATGGGCCGGACGACTTCGATGATGTCCGGGGTGCGTCCGACCATCTCCAGCGCCTTCTGTCCTACCCCCAGGATGTGTCCCCGCTTGGTCAGGATGGCCACCACCGAGGGCTCATTCAACACGATGCCCTTCCCGACCACATAGACCAGAACGTTACAGGTTCCCAGGTCAATGCCGATGCGTCGTGCGCACACGTCTCAACCTTCCAGGCCGTTTCCTGCAGCCCGGCCAGCAATCTACACGTTCACGAATCAACGTTCAACGGTTCCCGCCCCGGCCTCTCTATCCCGCAGGGGGACTTCCCGACGCCGCCAGCGGGCCACCTTCAACCGCACGATGGCCTTGCGCAGGGAGGCCTCCGCCCGCAGGAGTTCCTCCCGGCTCAAGCGTTCCCGGTGCCGCAAGAGTTCCTCGGCCCGACGGCGGGCTTCCTCTGCCCGGGCCTCGATGATCTCCTCGGCCCGCTCGGCCGTATCGGCCAGGACGATCACGTGGTCGTCGGCCACCTCCAGGAACCCCCCGCTGACGGCGATGTGGACCTCTTCCCCGCCGCGGCGGTAGTAGAGGTCTCCCGGCTCCAGAGTGGTCAAAAGAGGCGTATGGGAAGGAAGGATGCCCAGCCGGCCCTTGCTTCCCGGAGCGCTCACAAAATCGGCCGGCTCCTCGCTCAAGAGGGCTCGCTCCGCCGTGGCGATGGAAAGGCGCAACCTGGCCATCTTACGCTCCCGAGAGGCGCACCCGCTTCCCGGCCCGCTCAAAGACCTCGTCAATGGTGCCGACCATGTAAAAGTACGGCTCGGGGATATCGTCGCCGGCACCTTCCAGAATCATCCGGAAGCCGCGCACCGTCTCCTCGCGGGGCACATAGACCCCCTTGCGCCCGGTGAACTGCTCGGCCACGTGCATGGGCTGGGAGAGGAAGCGCTGAATCTTGCGCGCCCGGGCCACCAGGAGTTTATCTTCCTCCGAAAGTTCGTCAATGCCCAGGATGGCGATAATGTCCTGGAGGTCCTTGTAGCGCTGGAGGACGCGCTGCACCTCGCGGGCCACCCGGTAGTGCTCCTCGCCGACGATGCGGGGGTCGAGGATGCGCGAGGTCGAGGCCAGCGGGTCCACCGCCGGATACAGGCCCATCTCGGCAATGGAGCGCTCCAGGGCAATGGTGGCGTCCAGGTGAGCGAACGTGGTGGCCGGAGCGGGGTCGGTATAGTCGTCGGCGGGAACGTAAATGGCCTGCACGGAGGTGATAGAGCCGCGCTTGGTCGAAGCGATGCGTTCCTGGAGTTCCCCCATCTCGGTAGCCAGCGTGGGCTGGTAGCCCACCGCGCTGGGCATCCGGCCCAGGAGGGCCGAGACCTCCATGCCGGCCATAACGAAACGGTAGATGTTATCAATGAAAAGGAGAACGTCCATGCCCCGGTCGCGGAAGTATTCGGCCATGGTAAGCCCGGTCAGGCCGACACGCAGGCGCACTCCCGGCGGTTCGTTCATCTGCCCAAAGACCATCACCGTCTTGGAGATGACGCCGGTGTGGATCATCTCCAGGAGGAGGTCGTTCCCTTCACGGCTTCGCTCGCCTACGCCGGCGAAAACGGAGACGCCCTTGTGCTTCTCGGCGTTGTTATAGATCATTTCCTGGATGATGATGGTCTTTCCCACGCCGGCCCCGCCGAAGACGCCGGTCTTGCCGCCCTTGGTAAAGGGGGCCACCAGGTCAATGACCTTGAGGCCGGTCTCGAAGATTTCGGTGCGGGCGACCTGGTCCTCGAAGGAAGGAGCCGGACGGTGGATGGGCCAGCGTTCGGCCGTGACCACGGGGGCTTTTTCGTCAATGGGATTGCCCAGGACGTCAAAGAGGCGGCCCAGCGTCTCTTCGCCTACCGGGACGGCGATGGGCTGGCCGGTATCATAGGCCGGCGTCCCCCGTTTCAGGCCGTCGGTCGAACCCATGGCCACGCAACGCACCCGGTCTTCTCCCAGATGCTGTTCCACCTCGGCGATAAGGGTTCGGCCGTCCATCTCGATGCGCACACCGTTATAGATCTCCGGGAGTTCCTCCGGAGGAAATTCGATGTCCACGACGACGCCGATGACCTGCACCACACGTCCGACAGCCATACAGACACCTCCTACCCCTCCAGTGCCGCCGCTCCACCGGTCAGTTCGGTAATCTCCTTGGTGATGGCGGCCTGCCGGGCTTTGTTATAGGAAAGGGTGAGTTCTTTGACCAGTTCGTTGGCGTTATCGGTAGCGTTGCGCATACTGACCATGCGCGCGCTGTGTTCGCTGGCGATCGCTTCCAGGATGGCCTGGTACACTTGGACCTCGACGTAGCGAGGCAAAAGTTGGGAAAGGACGGTGAAAGGGTCGGGTTCGTAGATATAATCCACCCGCCCTCCCTCGAGGCGCTCGGAGAAACTCAGGAGGGGCAAAAGGGGACGCACCTGGGGACGGTGGACGAGGACGTTGACGAACTCGGTATAGGCCAGGTAGGCCGCATCGATCTTGTGCTCGGTAAAGTCCTCGATGAGGATGTGGGAAATCGGCTGGGTGTCCACGAGCGAGGGGCGGTCCTTCAATTTGGTCAACTCCCCTGCAATCTCCACTCCCAGCCGCCGCATATAGTCCAGCCCGCGCCGGCCCACGGCCAGAAACCGTACCGCCACCCCCTTCTCCTGCTGCTCGCGGATGAAGCGCACCCCCTCGCGGATGATCTCGAGGTTATAGGCTCCGCAGAGGCCGCGGTCGGCGGTGACGAGGACCAGGGCGGCGGTGCGGATTTCCGGGCGGGGGGCAAGGAGAGGATGGAGCGGCCGGCCGTCGGGCGGGGTGTAGCGGTCCACCAGGTCGTTGATCACCTGCCACATACGCTGCGAATAGGCCCGCGAGGCCAGCACATTGGCCTGCGCCCGGCGCATCTTGGAGGCGGAGACGGCCTCCATGGCCTTGGTGATCTGGGCCATGTTCCTGACGCTGCGGATGCGGCGGCGAATCTCACGGATGGTGGGCATAGGTTAGCACTCCCTCATCCTGGATGACCAGATCGGCCGGCGATAGCGCCTGGGAAGGAGTCATGTTCTTACCTCGCCTGGGCCTTGAACGCCTCCAGGGCCTTTTTCAATGCCTCCTCGGTCTCCGGGGCAAAGTCCTTGGTCTCGGCAATGGTCCGGCCGATCTCCGGGTGGGTCTCGTGCAACCAGCGCAAGAGGTTCCTCTGGACCTCTTTCACCTGGGCCACCGGGACATCATCTAGGTAGCCGTTGGTCACGGCGTAGAGGATCATCACCTGGTCTTCCAGGGGGACCGGTTCGTACTGCGGCTGCTTGAGCACCTCGGTGATGCGCAGGCCACGGGTGATCTGAGCCTGGGTGGCTTCATCCAGTTCGGTGCCGAACTGGACAAAGGCCTGGAGTTCACGGAACTGGGCCATATCCAGCTTGAGTTTTCCGGCCACCTTCTTCATGGCCTTGGTCTGGGCCGCTCCTCCCACACGGGAGACGGAGATGCCCACGTTGATAGCCGGCCGGATGCCGGCGTAGAAGAGGTCCGGCTCCAGGTACAACTGGCCGTCGGTAATGGAGATGACGTTGGTAGGGATATAGGCCGTGACGTCGTTGGCCTGGGTCTCCACGATGGGCAGGGCGGTGAGCGAACCACCGCCGTACTGGGGGTTCAGTTTGGCGGCACGTTCCAGCAGGCGGGAGTGCAGGTAGAAGATATCGCCCGGATAGGCCTCGCGCCCCGGCGGCCGGCGCAGGAGGAGGGAGACCTGGCGATAGGCCCAGGCATGTTTGGAGAGGTCGTCGTAGACGATCAGGGCATCCTTCCCGCTCTCCATAAACTCCTCGCCCATGGCGCAGCCGGCGTAGGGGGCGATGTAGAGCATAGGGGCCGGTTCGGAAGCCGAGGCCACGACCACCACGGTGTACTCCATCGCCCCGTAGCGCTCCAGCGTGGCCACCACCTGGGCCACCTGGGTACGCTTCTGCCCGATGGCCACGTAGATGCAGAGGAGGTCCTTGCCCTTCTGGTTGACGATCGTATCCAGAGCGATGGCCGTCTTGCCCGTCTGGCGATCGCCGATGATGAGTTCCCGCTGCCCCCGGCCGATCGGGAACATGCTGTCAATGGCGATGATGCCCGTCTGGACGGGGGTATTGACCGGCTCCCGGCGCACCACCCCGGGAGCGATGCGCTCGATGGAACGGAACTTGTCCGTCAGGATCGGCCCCTTGCCGTCGATCGGCCGGCCCAGGGCATCCACCACCCGGCCCAGGAGCGCCTCCCCCACCGGCACCGAGACGATGCGACCGGTGGCCTTGACCAGGTCGCCCTCCTGGATATCCACATAGTCGCCCAGGATAATCACCCCGACCTCATCTTCCTCCAGGTTCAGGGCGATCCCCATGCTGCCGTTGGGGAACTCGATGAGTTCGTTATACATGACCTGGCTCAGGCCGGACACCCTGGCGATGCCATCCCCTACGGCGACCACCTGGCCGACGTTGACCGGATGCAGCGGCACCTCGAAACGGGTGATGCTCTCCTGCAACTGTTGCGCGATTTCATCCAGAAGGGACATCGCTGACCTCCTGAAACGCGGTGCGTATCATGTGTTGCGTGTTGCGTATCATGTGTTGCGTGTTGCGTATCACGTGTTGCGTGTCAGGCCAGTTCGCGGAAGAGGTCGTTCAGTTTACGGACAACGCTCAGGTCCACCACCTGATCGCCGACCTGGACGACCAGACCGCCCAGGAGGTGCGGGTCGGTGCTGTACATCACCGGCATATCCCGCCCCAGGGCCCGGACCACGCGGGCGTTGATGTCCGCCTGGGTCTCCGGGTCCAGCGGGACGGCGCTGCGCACCTGCACGGCCGGAGCCTCCCCCGCCGGGATGCCGGCGAGCGCCCGGGAGAGTTCCTCCAGCGGCTGATCCAGGGCAGCGACGTACTGCTCGACCATCTTCCGGTGTCGTTCTGGATCCAGGCTTTCGCCGATCAGGCGGCCGGCCGCCAGCACGGTCAGGGCGGCCACCCTTCGGCGCGTCTCGCGGGCTGCATCGCGGCGTTCCAGTTCCAGCTGGAGACGGGCGTCCTCCAGAAAGCGCTGGGCCTCGGCCCGGGCCTGTTCCAGAAACTTTTCCCGCTCCAACCGGCCCTGCTCCCGGGCTTCGTCGGC
>DAOUAK010000020.1:0-16053 GCA_034433695.1 Chloroflexia bacterium | reverse complement strand
CTGGATGCAAACGGCTGGCCGCACATCAGTTACCAGGACGCGGGGAACTACAACCTCAAGTACGCCCACTTCGACGGCACCGCCTGGCAAGTTCAAACCGTGGATAGCAACGGGGATGTGGGCTGGTACACCTCGCTGGCCCTAGATGATCAGGGCCGGCCGCACATTGGTTACCTCGACAGTAGCCATAGGTCCTTGAAATATGCCTACATGGAAAGCGATCTCGCGGACTGGTCCAAACTCACCTTCGCCTCCTACCGTGACATGAACTGGGAAATCTACGCCGCCCGGGGCGACGGAGCCTACCCGACCCGCCTCACCGCCAATAACAAGGTGGATTCCCGCCCCGAGTTCAACCGGGGGGCTACCCAGATCGCCTTCTACTCCAACCGCGACGGCAACTATGAAATCTACCAGATGAACGCCGACGGCTCCGCCCAGACCCGCCTGACCTGGACCTCCTTCGCCGAGTACCAGCCCTCCTGGTCCCCCGACGGCACCAGGATCGTCTACTACGGCTACCCCGAGGGCGGCAGCAGCAACAACGCCGAAATCTATGTGATGAACGCCGACGGCTCCGCCCAGACCCGCCTGACCTGGGATGCCGCCTGGGACGGCCACCCCACCTGGTCGCCCGACGGAAGCAAGATCCTCTTTGTCTCCAACCGCAGCGGGACCTATCAACTCTGGACGATGAACCCCGACGGCTCGGGCCAGCAGCAACTGACGACCAACCTCAACTACGCCGCCTACCCCGACTGGTCGCCCGACGGAAGCCGCATCGCCCTCAACGACGACTACAACAACGACGGCTGGTATGACCTGGCCATCATCAACGCCGACGGAACCGGACTGAGCCATCCCCTCGGCCCTGCCCCTTACCTCTACGACCACCTGGCTCCGGCCTGGTCTCCCCACGGGCAGAGCGTGGCCTTCGCCCAGGTGCAGTATATCTACTACCAGGGCAACTGGTACTGGGTGGATGCCTACATCTACGGCCTGGACCTGGGTACCGGCACCACGTACCTCCTAGCCGACTCGGGCTATGACTGGTGGCCGGACTGGCAGCCCACAGACCTGTGGCCGCCCACTTCCCAGATGGATCCCCTGCCGACCTGGTCGGGGGCCTCGTTCGCCGTCTCCTGGTCGGGGGAGGATAGCGGAGGAAGCGGCCTGCGCTCCTACGATGTCGAGGTCCGAGATGGGGCGGAAGGAGGCTGGACCACCTGGCTATGGGATGTACCCCAGAGGATGGCCACCTTCTCCGGCCAGGACGGCCACACCTACTATTTCCGCTGCCGGGCCCGGGACTATGCCCTGAACACCGAGCCGTACCCGCCGGAGCCCGAGGCCTGGACGACGGTGGATACCGCCCCGCCCTCCTCGGCGGCCTCCTCGCCGGAGTATGCCCCCGACCCGACCTTCTTCGTCTCCTGGAGCGGGAGCGATGCCACCTCCGGCATCGCCTCCTACGACATCCAGGTGCGCGACGGCAGCGGCCCCTGGACGAACTGGCTTCTGGAAACGACGGACACCTCGGCGGCCTTTACAGGGGAACCGGGGCACACCTACTACTTCCGCTCCCGCGCCCGGGACCGTGTCGGCAACCTGGAGGCCTACCCCGGCGGCGACGGCGACACCTCCACCCACATCCCGCGCTACGGCTTGAGCGGCTATGTCCTGAACGTCCAGGAGCAGCCGGTGGCGGTGGCACGGGTGGAGGCCAACCCGTCGATGTCCAACACGGCCTACTCGCGGGCCGACGGGAGTTTCACCCTCTACGCCGACTTGACCGGAACCTACGCCCTGAGCGTAACCCGGACCGGATTCGGCCCGCTCCCGCCGATGCTGGGGGTCGCCATCCCGGCCGTAGAGACCCCCATCTTCTACCTGCCGCCCCTGGACGACGCCATCGCCGACGGCGGCTTTGAATCCGGAGACCTGGCCGCCTGGAACCCGACCGGGGAAGTGCTCCCCACCCCGGCTGGCCCGGGGCATACCGGAGATTTCGCCGCCCTGCTGGGCGGGACGGTGCCTTCGCCTACGGTCACACCGACCGTGCCCTTCACCACGAGCGCCGTCCTCACCGCTTCCGGCGGGCTGCTCACCTCCTCGCTGGCCGTGCTGGAGGTGCCGGCCGGGGCGGTGAGCGGGACGGTGGTCTTCACCCTGACCGGCGTGCCCACGGTGAGTGCCCTGCCGGCGCAGGACGTGGGCCTGCACGTGGCCTGGACGGCTGCCCTGACCGACGGGACCCCGCTCACCACGACGCTCCGCCCGCTGACGCTCACGGTGCACTATGCGGACGCCGCCTGGCAGGCGGCCCAGGTGGCGGGGGAGGAAACGCTGCGCCTGTGGCGCCATGACCCGCTGAGCGCGACCTGGACGGTGCTGACCACCACCCTGGACGTGGTAAGCAACACGGCGACGGTCACCACGACGCAGCCGGGGCTCTATGCCCTGGCCGGGGAGCCCCATACCGGCCCGTGGGGAAGCCGGCTGGAGCAGGAGGTGGCGCTTCCGGCCGGGGGAACGCTTTCGCTCCTCTACCGGGTGGTGGAAGCCGAGTCCCCGACGGATACCCTGCGGGTGGTCCTGGCCGGCCCGACGCAGACGCTGACCTATACGCTGGCCCTGACGGAAACCGGCTGGGTACACCGCTGGTGGGACCTGCCGGCCGACCTGGGCCCGACGGCGACGCTGCGGTTGGAGTGGTGGCAGGGGACGAGGGCACGGCCGGGAGTGTTCCTGGACGAGGTAAGCCTGGGGACGGCGGTGGTGGGGGCCTATGCGGTTTACCTCCCGCTGGTGCTACGGTAGGCGGATGGCTCAGAGGTGTGATCTTCCTTACAGATTGAGGAGGAGTTTGTGGTAGAATAAAGGTACTCTCTCCTTCTCCTCCTTGTTGGACCCTGGGGGCGTTACCCTGCACGCCCCCAGGCCCCTTTTTTGAGGGAAAAATTGAGAGGCCGGCCTACTGCAGACTCACCACCAGGCCGGAGTACTTTTCGGCCAGAACCTGGGCTTGCTCCTCTGAATCGGCCTCGGCATAGATGTTGAAATAGGGACCGTCGGCGTCGGGGACGATGAGGACCCATTCGCCTCCGCCCAGCCCGATCTTGACCCCATCCACCCGATCCAAGATGCGCTCGGCGTACTGCTCGTTCAGGAGGCGCATGACCTGGCCCTTGCTCTCCCAGCGGCAGGGGATGCGCAGGCGGGCCATATGGTAGGAAGGAAGCAGGGCCAGGGCTTCCGAGAGGGTGGTTTGCTGACGGACGAGGAGTTCCATAAGTTTTACGATGGCAAAGAGGCCATCGCAAATGGGGTAGAACTGGGGAAAGATGAAGGAGCCGGCCGTATCCCCGGCCACCAGGACCTCCTGCTCGGCGCACACCTCCATTAGAGCAGAGGGGCTGACCCGGGTGCGAATCACCCGGGCCCCATACCGTTCGGCCAGGCGTTCGACGGCCAGGGGTGCCGAGACCGGGACGGCCACCGTGCCCCCACCTCCGTGGGCAGCCAGGGCCAGGAAAACGACGACCACCAGCGCCCGGATGCCGTCCACCCGCCTCCCACGGTCGTCCACCAGATAGATCCGCTCCCCACCGGTATCCAGCCGAACCCCGAAGTTGGCCCCCACAACTGGCACCAGGGAGGCCAGGAGGCCCATCGCTTCCTCGAATTCCTGGGCGGTGCGGTAGAGTTTGGTGTCGTCCAGGGTGGAGTTCAGGGCCACCACCTCGCAGTTCAATTCGTCCAGGATGGCCGGCAGAACTTTGGCCCCGCTGGAGTTGGCATAGTCCACCACCAGGCGCATCTTTTTCCCGGCCGGGCGCAAAAGTTCCATATCCAGGCTGCGGCGGAAGGCGGCCAGGTAGTGCTCTTCTACCTGGGGCGGGTCGTAGATGCGGGCGATGTCGTCCAGGTAGACCCGGCGGAAATCCTCCTGGAAGAAGACGCGCTCGATCTTGCGCTGGGCGGCCGGCCCCAGGTCCAGCCCACGCTCGTCAAAGAAAAGGATATCCACCACCCGGTTATCAAAAGGGGAAAGGCGCACATGGATCCCACCGGCCATTCCCAGGGCATGGGTCACATAACGCGCCACCGGGATCGGCACCGAATGCAGGTCGGCCACATGCACGCCGGCCGACGGCAGCCCGGAAATGAGCGCCCGCTTGATCATCCGGGGCGTATAATGGGCATCCCGGTTCATCGTGACCACCGCCCCCTTTCGCAAGGTGGCTCCGTAGGCAGCACCGAGCTGGGCGGCAAACTCCGGGGTGATGTCCACATTGACCAGCCCGCTTACCCCGTAGCGGCCGAAGAGCACCTTCCGCCCCTGCGCCCCCCAGATGATGCTCGTGGAGACGGTAGCCCCCTCCTCGATCTCCTTATCCGGCCAGATACGCACCCCCGGCTGGATGATCGCCCCGGCGTTCACGGTGGTGCCATCCCCGACCACGGCCCCCTCAAAGATCATGGCCCGCCGCTTGATCGTACACTGCCGGCCGACGATGGCTCCGCGCAGTTCGGCCCGTTCCCCAACATACGAGTTCCGCCAGATGATCGAGCGGTCCACATGGGCCCGGCTCTCCAGGATGGTAAAGTCGCGCACGACCGAAGGCCCGTAGATGACGGTGCCCTCTCGGACCTTGGCCCCATGGCCCAGGTAGACCGGTCCCTCGATGATGGCCTCGGGGGAAAGTTCGACCTCGGGATCGCACCAGAGGCCCGGTCGCACCTCGACCCCGCCGCGCTCCAGGTTGACCTTGCCCTCGAGATAATCGGCGCTGGCCCGCATATACTCCTGGATATTGCCGATGTCGCACCAGTAGCCGGAAGCGATATAGCCGTAGAGCGGCTCCCCCCGTTCTAGAAGGCGAGGAAAGAGATCTTGGCTGAAGTCAAAGGGCTGATCGGCCGGGATGTCGTCCAGGATACGGGGGTCGAGGACATAGATGCCGGTGTTGACCGTATCGGAAAAGACCTCGCTCCAAGAGGGCTTCTCCAGGAATTGGCGCACCCGTCCCTCTTCGTCCACAATGATCACCCCGTACTCGAGCGGGTTCGGCACCCGCGTCAAGGTGATGGTGACGGCGGCGTTGCGCTCGCGGTGAAAGGCCAGCACCTTCCCCAGGTCGAAATCGGTGAGGGCGTCGCCGCTGATGACCAGGAAAGGCTCGTCCAGGAAGGCTTTGGCCTGTCGGACGCTGCCGGCCGTACCCAGGGGCATCTCCTCGACAAAATAGTGCAGGTGGACGCCAAAGTGGCTTCCGTCGCCGAAATAGTCCTGCACCCGGTCGGCCATAAATTGCAATGTGACCGCAATTTCCGTAAAGCCGTGGCGCCGGAGCAAACCGAGGATATGGGCCATCACCGGCCGATCCACCAGCGGAACCATCGGCTTGGGTCGGTTGATCGTCAGCGGTCGCAGGCGGGAACCCTGCCCGCCGGCCATGATGACGGCTTTCACAAGGCACCTCCTGGCCCTGGGAAGCCGGTATTCCACCTTCAGCCAAGACCCTGTCCGGCTTCCCCATCGCCGTCTCTATCATATCATAGAAAAAAGAGGTGTCAATCGAGAGGCAGACCGAACCCCAAAACGGCGGGCGTCTGCCAAGTTCTCCGGTTCGGCGAGGAGAGAGCGTCGGTCGAAGAACCCTTCTGAAAACAGGCAGGGGAACGGCCTTTCAGGCCTGTCCGGGCTTACGCAGTGGGGCACTTTGACGAGGGCCTTAGTACACGGTTTCGCAGATTCGTATCAGGTATTCTTGCCAAATCGGCAGAAAATCATCCGCCGTTTGAACCTCGAATCTGCAACCTTATCAACCTTCAACTGTACTTGCCCTTCAACTGCGTAACCCCCAGGGGTTTGGGACGGCCCGGAAAAGATCGCCAGCATGCGAAGGCTTTTCCTTGCGGAACGGTACCCCTACCCATCCTCCACCCGCACCACGGCCACCACCCTGCCCTGAATCTCTACCGGGTCCTGGCCGTTCTGGGGATAGAGGTGGATCGGGGCCATCGAGGCGTTGGCCGGTTGCAGGCGGATGTGGTCTCCTTCCCAGAAGAGTTGCTTCAGGGTGATGTAGCCCTCGGGGTCGTCGGAGTCGGTCAGGCCGGCGATGACCAGGTCGCCGCTATCGGCGGTGGATTGCGGGCGAACGATGACGTAATCGCCCTCGGCGATGCCGGCCCCGGCCATCGAATGGCCGCGCACCCGCAGGGCAAAGGTGCCGGGGCGGGCCCACTCGGCCGGCAGGAGGAGGACTTCTTCTCCCGACTCGTGGTAGGCCACCGTAACATCATAGCGCCCGGCAGCCACCTCACCGACCACTGCCACCGGCCGGCCTTCTGCCCACTCCAGGTAACTCCGGGCCAGGCGAATCATCGCCACGGCCGAGTTGAACGGATTGGGAAAGATGGAGATGGGCGGATCGGCCGGCGTCTCGTCCGTTCCGATCCAGCGCGGCCGGCAATGGTCCCGAGGCCACATCGTTATTTGCCCGCTCTCCGGCGAGCGGCGAAAATCCCAGTGGTTCCCTGGCGAAGCCATATTCACCTCCCGGTTCGGAGGCCTCGGCGGCAAGGAAAGGCCGCCGGCCAGAACATCTATTCTACGTATAGTATAGCACATCTGTTCCTAATTGTCAAGTCCCTGCGAACCTTTTCCCGAAAGGGAGGTCTCCACCCCACGATGCCGGCCGGCCCCTTCATCCAACTGTAACCATTTTTTCACTGGACAAATCGGGCATCCTGTGTTATAATATCGTTGCCCTCTGCGCTGCTACCGAACATACGGAGGACAGTCAAGGGCTTCTATCCTTCCATGGTAGTAAACAAGATATAGTGTTTTAGTCGCACATAACATCCTATATCTAGGGATACTATCGGGGACCGGGAACTGCACCCCAGTACCGGGCAATTGGGGTAGCGTTTTCCCGTTTTGGATCCCAATTCCCTGCCCAAAAGGGCTTTTTCCTTGCCCGGATCGCCAAAAAATTGTATACACTTTGGGAGGCGCCCATGGCGATTGACCAGGTGATCAAGCGAGACGGCCGGAGGGTCCCCTTCGACCGCAAGAGAATCGAGAACGCCATCTACGCGGCGGCCCGAGCCGTGGGGGGCGGCGAGGGGCGACAATGGGCCGAGACCCTCTCCTGGGCCGCGACCGGCCTCCTGGAAGAACGCTTCGGCCAGGAAGGGCGCATACCCCATGTGGAGGAAATCCAGGACATCGTCGAGGAGGTGCTCATCAAATCCGGCCATCCCCAGGTGGCCAAAGCCTACATCCTCTACCGCCAGAAGCGGGCCGAGGCGCGGGCCGCCGAGCAGATGCTCCTCGACACCGCCAAACTGGTGGACGATTACCTGGACCAAACCGACTGGCGGGTCAGTGAAAACAGCAACATGAACTATTCCCTGCAGGGCCTCAACTTCTATCTGGCCTCCTCCATCGCCGCCCGCTACTGGCTGCACAAGATTTACCCGCCCGAGGTGCAGCGGGCCCATATCGAGGGGGAATTCCATATCCACGATCTGGGCATGCTGAGCGTCTACTGTACCGGCTGGGACCTGCAGGACCTCCTCCTCCGCGGCTTTGGCGGCGTGCCGGCCAAGATCGAAAGCCGACCCCCCCGTCACCTGCGTACTGCCCTGGGACAACTCGTCAACTTCTTCTACACCCTTCAGGGAGAAGTGGCCGGGGCCGTAGCCGTCTCCAACTTCGACACCCTCCTCGCCCCCTTTATCCGCTACGACCGGCTGGATGAGGTCGGGGTGAGGCAGGCCCTGCAGGAGTTTGTCTTCAACATCAACGTTCCCACCCGAGTAGGCTTCCAGACGCCTTTCACCAACCTGACAATGGACCTGACCCCGCCCAGCACCCTGCGCGATGCTCCGGTCATCATCGATGGGAAGCCGCAGGAGGCCACCTACGGCGAATTTCAGCAGGAGATGGACCTCCTGAACCGCATCTTCGCCGAGGTGATGCTGGAGGGCGACGCTCGGAGGCGCGTGTTTTCCTTTCCTATCCCCACCTACAACATCACCCGCGACTTTGATTGGGAGAACCCCGCCCTGAAGCCGGTATGGGAGATGACGGCGCGCTATGGCATCCCCTATTTTGGGAATTTTGTCAATGGAGATATGCAACCCGAGGATGCCCGCAGCATGTGCTGCCGGCTGCGCCTGGATAACCGCGAACTGCGCCGGCGTCCGGGGGGACTTTTTGCCTCCGCGCCCCTGACCGGGTCGGTCGGCGTGGTGACGATCAACCTGCCTCGCCTGGCCTATCTATCGGAAAGCGAGGACGACTTCTACCGCCGCCTGGAACACCTCATGGAAATCGCCCGTACCAGTCTGGAGATCAAACGCAAGATGCTGGAGCACCTGACCGAGCGGGGCCTCTACCCCTACAGCCGCCACTACCTGGAGGCGGTGAAGCAACAGACCGGCACCTACTGGGGCAATCACTTTTCCACCATTGGCCTCATCGGGATGAACGAGGCCTGTTGGAACCTCTTAGGAGTGGGCATCGCCCATCCCGAAGGAAAGGCGCTGGCCGTCCGAACCCTGAACTTTATGCGCCAGGTGCTCTCCCGCTTCCAGGAGGAGACCGGCAACCTCTACAACCTGGAGGCCACGCCGGCCGAAGGCGCCTCCTACCGCCTGGCCCGCACCGACCGGAAGCGCTACCCCGATATCCGAACCGCCGGCACCCCCGAGACCCCGTACTACACCAATAGCACCCACCTCCCGGTCTCCTATAGCGACGACCTCTTCGAGGTGCTGGAGCACCAGGATGAACTTCAGACCCTCTATACCGGCGGCACGGTGCTTCATATCTTCCTCGGGGAACGCCTGCACGACGGAAGCCAGGCCCGCCATCTTGTCCGCCTGGTCACGGAAAACTACCGCCTGCCCTACTTTACGATCACGCCGACCTTTAGCATCTGCCCGGTGCACGGCTATCTTCCGGGCGAACACCGCTACTGTCCTTACGAGCATACCGACGAGGAACTGGCCCGCTACGGCGTGCCGGTTCCCGAGGACCAAACCGCGTTGGGGCATACCCAAGGTTGAACGCTGAATGGAGGTTAAAACCATGGAACACTCCGGTGGAACTCGAGGCGAGGTCGAACGACGGGACGCCGCCGTATCCGTGCTGCGGATACCGTGCGAGGTTTACTCCCGCATCGTCGGCTATCTGCGCCCGGTGCAGAACTGGCATCGGGGCAAGCAGCAGGAATTCAAGGAGCGCCGTATGTTCCGTCCACCCGAGGGCAAAGAAGACGAATGAAATTCCCGTGAAACTCAAAGGCTGGGTGCGCACTTCGCTCGTGGATTACCCCGGCCGTATCGCCTGTGTCCTTTTCGCCGGCGGATGCAACTTTCGCTGCCCCTTCTGCCATAACGCCGACCTGGTACTGCGCCCGGAGGAACTACCCACCCTGGCCGTCCGCGAGGTCTGGGCCTATCTCGCCCGGCGGGCCGGACAGGTGGAGGGGGTCGTCCTCACCGGCGGGGAGCCGACGGTGCAACCGGGCCTCCTGGCCTTTTTGCGCCGGCTGCGCCGGTTCCCGCTGGACGTGAAACTGGACACCAACGGCTACCGGCCCGATGTCCTAGCCACCATCCTGGAGGAGAACTTGGTGGATGCGGTCGCCATGGACATCAAGGGGCCGCCGGAGAAGTACGCCCTCCTTTCGGGCCGGCCGGACCTGGACCTGGAGCGTATCCGCCGGAGCATCGCCCTCCTATCTTCCTCCGGCCTCCCCTGTGAATTCCGCACCACCGTCGTGCCCGACCTCCTTGTGGAAGAAGACATCGCCTCCATCGGTCGCTGGCTAGCCGAAAACGCCGGCGACGGCCCTGTGTCCTATGTCCTGCAACAGTTCCGGCCTATCGGTACGCTGGACCCGAAATTGCAGCAGTTCCGGCCCTATCCCCCGGAGCGCCTCCACCGCATGGCCGAACTGGCCCGGCCGTGGGTCGGACGCGTAGAGGTGCGGGGATAGCCGGGGGAAGGAGGCGTATCGTGATTCGAATCCTGCATGTGGCCGATCTCCATCTGGGTGTGGAAAACTACGGCCGGGTAGACCCGGAGACGGGCCTCTCCAGCCGGGTGCGCGACTTCCTGGACCGCCTGGATGAGGCGGTAAATTTTGCCCTGCAGGAGAAGGTGGATGTCTTTGCCTTTGCCGGAGATGCCTTCCGCGACCGCCACCCCGACCCGACTTACCAGCGCGATTTTGCCCGGCGCATCCACCGGATGGCCGCGGCCGGGATCGCCGTGGTCCTGGTAGCCGGAAACCACGACCTGCCGAATATGCCGGTACGGGCCGCCAGCCTGGACATCTTCCGGGCCCTGGAGGTGGAAAACGTCTACGTCTCGGCCCGTACAGAGGAGGTGCTACGTCTTCCCCTGCGCCGGAAGGGGCGACCCGGCGGGTCGCTCCTCCAGGTAGCCACCTTCCCCTATCCGCTGCGCAGCCGTCTCCTGCTTTCCGATGAGGTACGGCGCAAGCCTCTACGGGAGCAGGAGGATTTTCTGCGGGCGCAGGTTGCCCGAAATCTGGCCCATCTGGCCGAGCAGGTGGACCGGGAAATTCCGGCCATTCTGGTAGGGCACCTCATGGTTCAGGGGGCCGAACCGGGGAGCGAACAGCGGATGACGCTGGGGTATCAGCCGGAGGCGATGCCGGGGACGGTGGCCCACCCGGCCTACGATGCCGTCCTGCTGGGGCATGTCCATCGGGCGCAAGTCCTGCGAAGCGAGTCCCCGCCGGTGTTCTACGCCGGCAGCCTGGAACGGGTGGATTTCGGCGAAGAGGGGGAGGAAAAAGGCTTCTTCCTGGTGGAGATCGAGGAGGGGCCGGCCGGCAGGCGCCCGGTCCATTACCGCTTTATTCCGGTGCAGGCCCGTCCCTTCCTGACGATTTCCGTGGATGCCCGGCGGGGCGATCCGATGGAGCGGGCCCTCCAGGCCATCCGGGAGGCCGGCCCGAAGGTGGCCGGGGCCGTCGTGCGGCTGAGGGTGCAGGTGCGGGAGGAGGAGGCCGGCCGGGTGGACGTTCCAACCCTGCGCCGGGCCCTGGAGGAAGCGATGTTCGCCACGGTAACGGTAGAGGTGGAACGGCCGGAGCGGGTGGCCTTCCGCGCTCCCCTGGATGCCCTGGGCCCCCTGGAGGCGCTGGAACGATACTGGATCGGCCGCGGCCTTCCCGCCGAACGGCGGGAGGTCCTGGCCCGCTATGCCCGGGAATTGATGGGCGAAGAAGGCGAGGGGCAGGGCTTTTCGGAGATCAGGGGCGGATGATGAGCCGCCCACCGGCAACGTTTATCCGCCCCGAGGCAACGCACCTGGCCATAGGGATAGGGCGCGTTTTGTCCCCCCTGGACGTCGAATCCGGCTCGACCGGGCGATTTCGGAGCATCGAAAAACCGACCGGAGCAAAGTTGCATTGCAGTTTACTTTGTGTTATAATTATATCAAACGTTTGTCCGGCCGGCGGAAGGTAACCCACGACCGGTGGGGCTTTTCGCCTGGAGGGAAGAAACGATGGCGATGGTCAGTCTACAGAGTTGCTACGACCGGGCCCGCAACGCCATGGCCCAGGGAGACTATGAGAAGGCCGAGGCGATTTGCCGGCATATCCTCCAGTACTATCCTCAGGACCTGGGGACCCACCAGTTGCTCGGCCAGATTTGCCTGGAGAGGAAACAGCCCCGGGAAGCCCAGGGCTATTTCCGCCGGGTGCTGGAGATGGACCCGGAGAACGTCTCGGCCCACTGGGGAATGGGCATTGCCTATCAGGACGAGGGGAAACTGGAAGAGGCCGTCGGCGAACTGGAGCAGGCCCTGGAGATCAAGCCCGACCTTTCCGACCTCCGGAGCCTGCTTCTGCGGCTGTACACAGAATTGTACGGTGCCTCCCGTGCCCAGTTGCGCCTCAGCCGGGCTGGCCTGGGCCGCCTCTATGTCAAGGGGGAGATGCTGGACCGGGCCATCGAGGAATTCCGGGAGGTCCTGAAGGCCGATCCCACACGGGTGGACGTCCAGATGTCCCTCCTGGAGGCCCTGTGGCGAAGCGGGCAGGTGGAGGAGGCAGCCCGGATCGCCGAAGCCGTGCTGGAGCACTTTCCCCAGGCCTTGAAGGCCAATCTGATCCTGGGCTATCTGCGCCTCCAGGCCGGGCGGGGGGAGGAGGGAGAGACGCTCCTCCGGCAGGCTGCGGCCGGCGATCCCAACAATACAATAGCCCGGGCCCTCTTCGAGATGGCGCCGGTGCGCGTGCCTCCCGACCTGCTGGCCTACGATGCCGCTACCCTGCCCGATTTCTCCGAGGCGGAATGGGAGGCAAAGCGGGCCGCGGTGGCCGAGAAGCCGGCCGAGGTGCCTTCCGAAGCGGCCGTAGAAGTCGCCCCACCCACCGTAGAGCGGCCGGCCGTCGCCGAACCGCTGGGTGTCTCCTGGCTGGATACCCTGGCGACCGGCGAGGGCGTGGTGGCCGAAGAAATCGGTGAGGAGATTCCCGGCCTGGCCCCCTTTAGCCTGGAAGGGCTGGAGGAAGTCCCCCTGCCGGAGGAGGCTCCTCCGGAGCCGGCCACGGTGGAAGAAAAGCCGATGCCTCCGGCTGCGGAGACCGAAGAGGAGATGATGCGCCCCTTTACCCTGGAGGAACTGGGCCTTTCGCCTGAGGAAATCGCCGCCCTCCAGGAGGCGGTGGCAGAAACCCGCGAGGGCAGGCCGGCGGAGGAAGAGGAATTGCCCGGCGTTGCCCCCTTCTCTCCGGAAGAGATCGAGGCTGAAAAAGAGGCCCTGGTGGCCGAGGAATTCCCCGGCCTGGCCCCCTTCGCGCCGGAGGAAGTGGCCCTGCCGGAAGAAGAAGTGCCCGCCGGAGTCCGTCCCTTCTCCCTGGAAGAACTGGGATTGGAAGAGCCGACAGAAGCCGAACTCCCCCTGCCGGAGGAAGAAGGGGTGGAAGGGCTGGAAGAACTGGAGGCCGGCCTGCCGGCCTTCAGTTGGCAGGAGCCGGGATTGCCCAAGTCCCCGGCCTTCCGTGAGGAACTTGTCCCGACGGAGGAGGTCCCGGCCGGCCCTACGCTCTTCGAGAAGATGCTGTCCCGCCGTCGAGAGATCGTGGGCGAGGAAGTGCCGGCGGCCGGAAAGGAAGCCGTCGAGGAGGCGTTGCCGGAGGAAAAACCCTTGCCCCCGGAGGAGGTCGTTCCGGCCGTCGCCGCTCCTCCTGCCGAGGAAGCGCTGCCGGAGGTCCAACCGTTCTCCCTGGAGGAACTGGGCCTGGAGGAGGTTGCACCGGCGGCCGCCCCCCCTGCTGCCGAGGAGGCACCGCCGGAAGTCCGCCCGTTCTCTCTGGAGGAACTGGGGCTGGAAGAAGCCGCTCCGGCCGAGGCGGCCGTTGAGCCGTTCTCCCTGGAAGCCCTGGGGCTGGAGGAGCCTGCGGCTGTGGAAGAAGAGGCGGAGCGCCTTGCCCCTCTACCGGCCGCAGAGGCGCTTCCCGAGGAAGTCGAAGGCGTGCGCCCCTTCTCCCTGGAGGAACTGGGCCTGGAGGCGCCGGAGGAGGTGCTTCCGGTGGCCGAGGCGGCACCGACCGCTCCTCCCGAGGAGGAGGTCCTGCGCCCCTTTACCCTGGAGGAACTGGGGCTGACCCCCGAGGAAATCGCCGGCCTGGGCCTGAGCCCCGAAGAACTGGCCGGGCTGGGTCTGCCCGCCGAGGCCGTCCCATCCGCCGAGGTCGCCCCGGAAGTCGAAGTGACTGCCCCTGCGGAGGAAGCCGTTCCGGAGGCCGTGCCCGTGGAGGTTGCGCCTCCAGTCGAAATCCCGGCAGCGGCCCCGCCGTCGCTGGAGGAACTCCGTCGGCAGGTGGCCGAGCACCCGGAGGATGAGCGGTTGCGCCTGAGCCTGGCCGGTGCCTGTGTGGAACAGGGCCGATGGGAAGAGGCGGTCAACCTCTACAAGGAATTGATCAAGGCCGGGAAGGCCGGCCTGGAAGATGAGATCATCGCCGACCTCCAGGCCTGGATCGAACGCGAGCAGGACCGCCGAATGCTCCACCGCCTGCACCGCTTGCTGGGCGATACGTACATGAAGAAAGGCTGGTATCAGCAGGCCATCAACGAATATGCCTGGGTATTGAGCAAATAGCACCCGCCGCCGTAGGACGAGGCATACCTCGCCCTTGCGGCCGGCCAGCGGAACATGGTCGAGTTGCCTCGAAAGGGGTCGGACGATGAGAAAGATCGTAGAGGACCTGCTACGTGTGGACGGGGTGGTGGGCAGCCTCCTGGTGGGCAAGGACGGTCTGGTGGTGGCCAGCACTCTGCTCGACCCGGCAGACGCCGAGGTTCTGGGGGCGATGGCCGCCGCCGTATACGGGGAAATCGACAAGGCCACCAAACGGATCGGGGTCGGAGGACTGTCCGATGCCATCATCAGCGCCCAGGACGGCATGGTGATGATGCTCGAGTCGCACGATTTGATTCTGGTGGTGATTACCCAGCGCACCGTCAATATCGGCCTGGTCAAAATGGAGATGCGCAGAGCGGCCAGTCGGATCAAGGAGGCCGTGCCGCTCTGATACCGGGCCGGCCCGGCAAAGGAAAACGGTCGTCCGGCAATTTCCGGGCGACTGTTTTGTATGGCTGGAAAGGATAAACGATGGAACGAACACTGGTCATCCTCAAGCCGGATGCCGTACAACGCGGCCTGATCGGACCGATCATTACCCGGTTGGAACAACGCGGCCTCAAGATCGTGGCTATGAAGATGATCCAGATGGACGAACCGCTGGCCCGACGCCATTACGCCATCCACGAGGGTAAACCTTTCTTCGAGCCGCTGGTGGCCTATATCACCTCCGCCCCGGTGGTATTGATGGTGATCGAAGGGGAGGGGGTGGTGCAGATGGTCCGTCAGACGGTGGGGGCAACCGACCCGGCCAAAGCCGCCCCCGGGACCATTCGAGGGGATTTCGGCCTCACCATCGGCCGCAATCTGATCCACGCTTCCGATAGCCCGGAGACGGGGAAAGAGGAAGTCGCGCTGTTCTTCGACGAAAGCGAAATTCTCTCCTGGGAACGGGATACGGACCGCTGGATTCTGGAAAGGTGATGGGCAAGGAACGTCTGCAAAAAGTCCTGGCCCGGGCCGGCCTGGGCTCCCGCCGGGCCTGCGAGGAAATCATCCGCCAGGGCCGTGTGACCGTAGATGGAAAGGTCGCCCACCTGGGGCAATCGGTAGACCCCGACCGGGAGCAGGTGCAGGTAGACGGCCGGCCGCTCCATTTTCCCGATCAGCCGACCTACCTCCTTCTGCACAAGCCCCCCGGCGTCCTCTGTACCGTCCGGGATACCCACGGCCGGCCGACCATGCTGGACCTGGTCTCCACTACGGCGCGGCTCTACCCGGTCGGCCGGTTGGACCGGAAAAGCGAAGGGTTGCTCCTCCTCACCGACGACGGCGAACTGGCCTACCGTCTGACCCACCCCCGCTACGGAGTAGAAAAGGAGTATCACGTGCTGGTTGAAGGCCGACCTTCCCCCGAGACCCTTGCCCACTGGCGGAGCGGACAGGTGGCCTTGGAGGAACGGCCGGCTCCGGCCCAGGTCGAGGTGCTGCATGCCGAGGGAGGAGATACCTGGTTGCGCGTCGTCCTGCACGAGGGCCGCAAGCGCCAGATTCGCCTGGTGGCCGAGGCGCTGGGACATCCGGTCCGACGGCTCATCCGGGTGCGCCTGGACGGACTACGCCTGGGGAAACTTCCGCCCGGAGCCTGGCGTGTCCTGGGACCGGAGGAAGTGGCCCGACTGAAGCGAGCCGTAGGGCTAGAGGTCAGGAATCCTCCTCACCGATGATGGTGAACTCGCGGCCGGCCCGCTCTCCCAGGGGCATCCGGCCGTACCCCCAGCCTCCGGGCAGCATCTCCACCCCCCGACCGTTGCTCACAATGACCACCGGCGGCGCCGCCCGCTCCCCCCGCCATAGCCGTTCCTCCACCTCTCGCCGCAGCGAGCGCTCCCGCAGGTACA
>DAOUAK010000019.1:0-15058 GCA_034433695.1 Chloroflexia bacterium | reverse complement strand
ATATCAACCCGGATAACCCTTTTCTCCTGGCCGAGCACCTGCGCTGTGCGCTCTTTGAACTCCCCTTCGCGGCCGATGAACCCTTCGGCATGGCCCGGCCGGCCCCCGAGAATTCCATCGCGCCCTTCCTGGAGGCCCTGGTTGCCGAGGGTTGCGCCCTACCGGCCGGCGGACGCACCTACTGGATCGGCAGCGGCTCGCCGGCCGAACGCCTCTCCCTGCGCACCGCTTCTGCCGATGTCGTCACCATCGTGGACGACTCGGGGGAAAAACCGCTCATCCTGGGGCAACTGGACCGGCCCGGCGCCGCCACCCTGGTCTATCCGGGGGCTATTTACCTGCACGAGGGGCGCTTCTATCGGGTGGAGCGGCTGGACTGGGAGGGGGGTATGGCCATCGTGCGGCCGGCCCGGCCGGACCATTACACCCAGGCCAGCCTGGAGGTGGACTGGCAAGTGACCCTTGAACTTGAGAGCGCTCCCCAGGGCCAGGGGAGACGTCACCACGGTGCGGTGCGCGTGCAGGCCCGGACCACTTCTTACCGTCGGGTGCGCCTCTATACCCACGAAACGCTGGGATACGGCACCATAGACCTGCCGCCCCAGGAATTCCTCACCCAGGCCTTCTGGCTGACCCTGCCGGAGCCGGCCCACGAGATCGTCCGCCCCAACTACGGCCCCAACTGGTCGGAGATGCGCCTCCGCGCCCGGGAGCGCGACCGCTTTACCTGCCAGCACTGCGGGGTGCACGAAGGGCAGACCGGCCGTGAACACGATGTCCATCACCGCATCCCCTTCCGCCACTTTGGCTACCGCCCCGGCGAAAACGAGGCCTACCTCCAGGCCAACGACCTTTCCAACCTGGTCACGCTGTGTCGTTCCTGCCATGCCCGGGTGGACCACGGCCCCCGGGAAAGCACGGTGGCCGCCCTGCAGGGGCTGGGCCACCTCCTGCGCTACGTAGCGCCGCTCTTCCTGGCCTGCGATCCCGGCGACATCCAGGTGAGTACCCGCTTGCGGATGCCTCCGGAGGGCCTGCCCGTCCTCCTGGTCTACGACCACTGCCCCGGCGGGGCCGGCCTGAGCCCGCACCTTTTTGAGGCCTGCACCGAATGGCTTCGGACCGCCCTCTCCCGCCTCCGGGAATGTCCCTGCCCCTCCGGCTGCCCCTCCTGCATCGGCCCCCTGGAGGAAGGGGAAGAGGGAACGAAGGAACAGGTGGGCCGGCTTCTGGAACTTTTGACCTGAAACGGCGGCGGAATTAGGACATAAGACACCCAGGGGAAGGACAAATGACCCTACCTGCCGGAGAAAAAAGCGGCTAAAGTAAATTAAAAAAGCCGGACTTTCAGGAGGTGGGGCCATGAACGAGAAGAGGTGGTGGATCTGTTCCGTCTGCCGGTATATGCTGCACGAGGTTGAAGCACCTGAAACTTGCCCGATCTGTCAGGAAAAGTGTGCCTTTATAGACGCTACCTGCTATACGCCGGAGTGCGGCGGCCCGATCAATCCCGATCCGCGCATCGTTTCCCGTTTGCCCGAGAGCCAAGGAGTTACCAGGCTGTAGCGCTTCTACCTGCTGCTGAAAGGAAGCCGTGGAGGGGGGCGTTTTTCCTGCCCCGGAATTCCTGTTCTTCCGGTATCGAAACGATGGGCCGTACAGGATTCGAACCTGTGACCCTCTGATTAAAAGTCAGATGCTCTGCCACCTGAGCTAACGGCCCGTAGCGTTAGCGGAGAGGGCGGGATTCGAACCCGCGAGGCGCTCATCACGCCTACACGCTTTCCAAGCGTGCGCACTCGGCCAACTATGCGACCTCTCCGACGGAGAGGGTGGGATTCGAACCCACGGTGCAGTTTGCACTGCACACGGCTTTTCGAGAGCCGCACCATCAACCACTCGGACACCTCTCCATCTTTATTATATCATACCCTCCCCCCGGCGCAAAATTCAGGAGACTTCTTTGTAGAGCACCCAGTACTTCCTCCCCGGACCCCGATGAAAGTACAGTTCAAAGGTCTGTCCGGTGTCGGTGCGTACCCGGTAGAAATCCCGGTGCCGTCGCTGCCACCAGGGCCGGCGGAAATCCAGATGCCGCTTGACCCCGACGATCTCGACGATCCGGTATTCCCGCCCCTGCCAGAGGAAGGAAACCGGCTCGCCGGGGGCCGCCTCGCGAACTTCAACTTCCTCGGCGATGAACCGCGGCCTGCCCATCCGACCTTTCCTGGGCGACCTGCCCATTTCCATCATACCACAGCCGGCCCTCCGGGGCAAACAGGGCTTTCGGGCGACCGAGTTGCCGACAAGGGGTGTGTCCCAATTTTGTCGGGCTGGCCGGGTAGGCCACGGCACTGCCGTCGCCTACCCACGAAGGGATCAACGTGCGACAGGTTGCAAATCGCAGGGGGTATGGTATAATCCTTACCGTCCGGCATGTTCAGCCCGTCGTTGGGGCACCCAGCCGAACCCGGCTGGGTGCCCGTTTTTTGTATACAAGGAGGAAAACGGAAATGGTCCCAAAACTCTGTGCCTTTTTCCTGTTCCTTCTCCTCATCGGCTGCGGGCCGGCCTCCACCTCCATCCAGATCGGCGTGCGCACGGCCAACGATCACGTCCCCTTTTACATCGCCGACCGCGAGGGGATGTACCGGCAGGCCGGATTGGAGGTGCAGGTGCACCTGATCCCCAGCAACACCGAGATCATCGAGGCCCTCCAGCGCGGCGACCTCCAGATGGGCGCCGTCCCGGTCACCACCGCCATCGCCGCCATAGACCAGGGGGCGCGCCTCCGCATCGTCGCCATGACCGGGCGGGGAAGCGACGGCCTCCTGGTGCGCGCCGACGGCGGCATCGCCCGCTGGGAGGACCTGCGAGGAAAAAGGATCGCCACGATCAGGGCTTCCATCCTGGACGTGCTCCTTCGCCAGGCCCTGGAACGCCACGGCCTCGACCCGGAGCGCGATGTCACCCTGGTCTATTTCCAGAAACTGGGCGATATGGTGAGCGCCCTGAAGACGGGACAGGTGGAGGCCACCTCCAACACCGAGCCGTTTATGACCGACGCCGTGCGCCAGGGTTGGGGCCGCATCCTGGGCTATTATACCGAACAGTGGCCGGACCACCCCTGCTGTGTCGTGCTGGCGCGGGAGGATTTCCTGCGGGAACACCCCCAGGAAGTGGAAAAGGTCCTGGACGTGCACGTCCGGGCCGTCCGGCAGGCCCGGGAAGATCCCGCCTTTGCCGCCCGGGTGATCGTGGAGTACCTGCAGGCCTTTGACCCGGCCCTGGTCGAGGCTTCGCTGGCCCCGGAAAAGATGCGCGTGGATTACGCCCTCGATGCCGGGGAGATCGCCCGCATGGCCGATCTCATGTTCCGCCAGGGGCTTCTGGAACATGACCCGGCCGGCCGGGAGTTTGTGGACCTGGAGCCGCTCCATCGGGTGCTGGAGGGAAAACGATGAGAAAGCAGCCGGCCTTCTGGCGCGGTCTGCTCCTTCCGGCCGGCCTTCTCCTGCTCTGGGAGGCGCTCCCTCGCCTGGGCATGGTGGATTCCGTCCTCCTTCCGCCCTTTTCCCAGGTGGCCGAGCGGCTGGGTACCCTGGCTTCCACCGGAATCCTCTGGCTGCATCTGGGGGCCAGCCTGGGGCGGGTGCTCCTGGGCTATGCCCTGGCCGCGTCCGTCGCCCTGCCGCTGGGCGTTTTCCTGGGGCTGAACGAACGGACCGAGCGGTGGGCCCGGCCGCTGGTGCAGGCCCTGCGGCCGCTCGCCCCGCCGGCCTGGATTCCCCTGGCCATCCTCTGGTTCGGTATCGGCAACGCGCCGGCCGTCTTTATCATCTTCATCGGCACCGTCTTTACCCTGCTGGTGGGCACCATCTCGGCCATACGCGGGGTGGACCGGCGCCTCTTGCAGGCTGCGCTTACGCTGGGGGCTTCCCGCCGCCGGGCCGTCCTGGAGGTCGTCCTTCCCGCCGCCTTGCCCGAACTCCTCACCCTCCTGCGCTTAGGGATGGGGCTGGCCTGGATGTGCGTGATGGCGGCGGAGATGGTGGCCGTCTCCCGCGGCCTCGGTTTCCTCATCCTGGAGGCCCGCAATACCTTCCGCACCGATACCGTCCTGGCCGGCATGGTGGCCATCGGCCTGCTGGGAGTGGGGCTGGACGGGGCCTGGCGAATTCTGGAGCGCCGCTTCTTGCGCTGGCAGGTGGGGAGAAAGGCCCATGAAATGCCTGGAAGTGCGGGGGCTTTCCAAGGTCTACCACAACGGGACTGAAACGGTCGAGGCGCTCCGTCGGATCGACCTCATGGTGCGGGAGGGGGAATTCGTGGCCCTCCTGGGCCCTAGCGGCTGCGGCAAGACGACCTTCCTCCTCCTCGTGGCCGGCCTGGAGTGCCCGACTGCCGGCGAGATACGCTTTCGCGGCCGGCCGGTGCCCGGCTGGGGGCGGGAACGCACCCTCATCTTCCAGGAGCAGGCCCTTTTCCCCTGGCTCACGGCCCAGGACAACATCGAGTTCGGAATGCGGATGCGGGGGATTCCCCGGGAAGAGCGCCGGAGACGCGCCCGAGAGATGCTGCGGAAACTCGGCCTGGAGGACTTTGCCCGGGCTTACCCTCACCAACTCTCCGGGGGGATGCAACAACGCGTGGCCCTGGCCCGCGCCCTGGCCGTGGAGCCGGACCTCCTGCTCATGGACGAGCCGTTCGCCGCCGTGGACGCGCTCACCCGCCGGGAGTTGCAGGAGGAACTGCGCCGACTGACGCAAGACACCGGCCAGACGGTGCTCCTGGTCACCCATAGCGTCCGCGAGGCCCTTCTCCTGGCCGACCGGCTGGTCCTGCTGACGCCGCGGCCGGCCCGGGTTTCCCTGGAACTCCCGCTCCCCCGGCCACTATCGAGCGCAGAGATCGCCTCCTGGGAGGAGGAAATCCTGGCCCACCTGCCCGGCCGTTCCATCCCGGCTTGAAAACTCCGCCCAATTGGTGTATAATTTCAGGGGGACACGAAGTCAAGCCGCGATGGAATTGTCACTTTTTGCCGAAATTCTCATCGCCGGGGGTGAACCGGACTTTGTCCGGCGGGTGGCCCAGGTTCTCCAGGCCGCCGGCTACGTCACCACCTATGCCGAGGCCCGAGCGCTCCTGGAAGCCGTTCGTACCCGACCGCCCGACCTCATCCTTCTCGCCCTCAACGGGGACATCCGGCAGACGGTCCGAGAGGTCAAAAGGGCTGCTTCTACCCTGATTCCCATCATCGCCGTCGCGCCAGCCGAAGACCTCTCGGCGGCGACGGCTGCACTGGATGCCGGGGCCGACGAGTTTATCCTTCGCACAGCCGGAAATGCCGAACTGCTCATCCGCGTGCGAGCCATGCTTCGCCTCAAACGTACCTATGATGCCTCGGCCGAACTGAACGCCACCCTGGAGCAAAAGGTCCGGGAACGGACGCGGGAATTGGAACAAGCCCATGCCTCCCTGCGCCATGCCGAGAAACTCAGTTCATTAGGTCGGCTGAGCGCTACCATCGCCCACGAGATCAACAATCCTCTGACCGGCATCCTGGGCCTGCTGGGGCTGATTCGGGAAGATTGCCCACCCGATTGCCCGGTCAACCCGCACCTGCACCAGGACCTGGAGAAAATTGACCGTCAGATGGCCTCCATCGCCCAACTGGCCCAGCGGTTGCGCGACTATGCCAAGCCGCCCCGGCAGGAACGCCGGCCGGTCGTCCTGAACCAGGTCGTCCAGGAAGTGCTGCACCTGGTCGGTCGGGAACTGGGGAAAAAGCACATCAAGGTCGTCCAGGAACTGGACCCGGAACTACCGCCGGTCTATGCCTCTCCGGGACAGATGGGGGAAATCCTCCTGAACCTGGTGCTCAACGCCCAGGATGCCATGCCGGAAGGCGGACAACTCCGCATCCGCACCTGGACCCAGGACGGCCAGGTCCACCTCCAGGTGGCCGATACCGGCGTCGGCATTCCGCCGGAGGTCCTCGAACACATCTTTGAGCCTTTCTTCACCACCAAAGGGGAACGGGGCACCGGACTGGGCCTGGCCATCTGCTATAGCGTCGTCCGCGATCACGGCGGGGAAATCCGGGTGGAAAGCCAACCCAGCCAGGGGAGCACCTTCACCGTGCTCCTGCCGGTAGCAGGACCTCTGCGAGGAGAAAGCGGTGTTCATCAACTGGAGAACCAATGAACTCTATCTGAATATCGTCTACTACGGCCCGGCGCTCAGCGGGAAGACGACCAACCTGGAGCAGATTCACGCCCGGCTTCATCCCTCCACCCGAAGCGAACTTTTTACCCTGAGCACCCGGGAGGACCGGACGATCTTTTTCGACTTTATGCAAATGGAAATCGGGCCGATTGGCCGGCTGCAACCCCGCTTCGGCCTCTATACGGTGCCGGGGCAGGTCTATTACGAGGCCACCCGGGCGGCCGTGCTGCGGCGGGCCGATGGGGTCGTCTTTGTAGCCGATTCCCAGGCCGGCCGACTGGAAGAAAACCGGGCTTCCTGGCGAAATATGGAGCAACATCTGGCCCAGGCCGGAAGGCGCTTGCCCGGTTTTCCTCTGGTCGTCCAGTTCAATAAGCGGGACCTGCCCGATGCCCTGCCGGTGGACGAACTCAGGGCAGCGCTGGACGCGGGGACTTTTCCTTGCTTCGAGGCGGTGGCCAGCCGGGGTTGGGGCGTTCCGGAGACGCTGCGCGCCATTATGGGGCAGGTCCTTCTGGATGTCCAGCGCAAACTGGCAGCCCAGGCCGGCATATCCGTGGCCGGCCGGCGGGAAAGGTAAACGGTGGCCGTTCAAGGAAGCCTCGAAGGTCTGGATGTCGCCGACCTGATTCAGTGGAACTGCCAGGCCGGCCTGCCGGCGCGCCTTGTGGCCCGACGCGATGGCGAAGAGGTCGTGCTGTACTTTGACGGCGGCGAGGTGGTCCATGCCCAGGCCGGAGCACTCCAGGGAGAAGAAGCCGTCTACCGCTTCCTGACCTGGGATTCCGGGCAGTTCGAGGTGGAACAGGGTATCCTCCCGCCTCGGATAACGATCCGGAAGCCGTGGCTGGCGCTCGTTATGGAAGGCAAACGCCGTCTGGACGAGCAGCGAATGCAAGAAAAGGAGACGAGTACAATGGAAAGACCGATGAAGCGTGGTGAACGGTTGGAGGCCGCAGTTCGCGGCATCGTCGAGCGGGCGACGGCCCTACAGGGTGTAGCCGTCATCACCCTGGACGGGCTGGTGATCGCGGCCGCTCTGCCCCCCAACCTGGAGCAACTGCGGGTGGGAGCAGTGGCGGCAGGCATCCTTAGCCTTTCCGGCCGTTCCGTCGCTCAACTGGAGCGGGGTGAGTTCCAGCAGACCCTGATCCAGGGGAGCGAAGGCAACATCGTTATCACCTACGCCGGGAAGAATGCTGCCTTCGTGGGCATCACCGGAAAAGGGGCCAACCTGGGAATGGTCCTTCTGGAGGTCCGCGAAGGCACCAAAGCCGTAGCCGAAATCTTGGGTTAGGGGGGAAGCCATGCCGACGCTGACGCTCTTTGAGAACGCCGAACACAAGAACGTCCTCCTGGAGGACTTTACCTCGGGTCAGATGGTCCAGGCCAACCAGCACGTCATCGTCCATCGTGGCCAGGCCATGCTCCTGGACCCCGGCGGGCACAAGGTTTATGCAGCGGTGCTGGGCGAACTCTCCGCCGTGGTGCCCACGGGCAACCTGAAGTATATCTTCCTCTCCCATCAGGACCCGGACATCGTCGCCGCCACCAACGCCTGGCTGATGGTAACCGAAGCCACCGCCTACATCCCCGGCCCCTGGATGCGCTTTATCATGCACTTTGGGGTGGATGACATGGTCATGGAGCGTATCCTGCCCATCCCCGACCGGGGGATGACGCTGGACCTGGCCGGCTGCCCCCTCCAGGTGATTCCGGCCCACTTTCTGCACTCGCCGGCCAATTTCCAGGTCTACGATCCGGTCTCCAAAATCCTCTATTCCGGCGACCTGGGGGCTTCCCTGGGGCAAACCTACGCGGTGGCCGAAGACTGGGACAGCCACCTACAGTACATGGAAGCCTTCCACCGGCGCTATATGGCTTCTAACAAGGTGCTCAAGTTGTGGGCGGAAATGATTCGCCCTCTGGATATCGAGATCATCGCCCCCCAGCATGGAGCCATGCTGGTGGGCAAGGAGAACGTCCGACGCTTTATCACCTGGGTCGAGGGTCTGGCCTGTGGGGTGGACCTGATCGGTCCCCTTTTCCGATTGCCCCAGAGCGAGGGGACCCCGTAGCCCCCGGCCTTCCGGGGAGGTCCGTCCGTCGGTCGGATGCCTCAAGAGGCGGGGGACCCGCCTCAGCGGGCCCCGGCTGCATCGAGGCCCGAACGGCCCGGCCGCGATAAGGCCTTTGCCCAGAGTCAGGTTCCGGCCCGGTCTCCGGCCAGGAGTCACGATGAACGAAGTGGTTCTGGTTGTGGACGACGATCCGGTAGTCCGCGAGAGCCTACAACGGTTGCTGGGGAAACGCGGCTATGCCGTGGAAACGGCAGGGACGGCCGAAGAGGCCCTGGCGCTCCTGGGGCAAAGGATTTTTGCCCTGGTGATCACCGACTGGCAGATGCCCGGCATGGACGGGCTGGCGCTGCTACGCCGGGTCAAGGAACGTTCACCTCATACCCCGGTCGTCATGATCACGGCCTACGGCTCGACAGAGACGGTCATCCAGGCCCTGCGTGGCGGGGTGAGCGATTTTGTGCTCAAACCCTACCGACCGGAGGAACTGCTCCAGATCGTGGAGCGAGAAGTGGCCCGCCATCGGCAGGCCGTGCCGGCCGGCCTGACCTCCGGCATCGGGACCCGCCTGAGCCGGGAGCAACTGGACGAACTCGACATCCTTCTGGCCCAGTTGCGCCTGGAGGTCGGGGCCCGCTGTGTACTGCTGGTGGAGGGGAACGGCTATGTGATCGCCACCAAGGGCTACATCGAGGACCTCAACGTCTCCGCCTTGGCCGCCCTGGTGGCCGGAGATTTCGCCGCCACCGCCGGCATGGCTACCTTGCTGGGCGAGGACGGCTCCTTCCGCCTGAACTATCACGAGGGCGAACGCTACAGCGCCTATTCCGCCCAGGTGACGCCGGAGGTCTTTCTTCTTATCATCTTTGGTCCCGATACCCGCCTGGGCGTGGTGCTCCACTTTGCCCGCCAGGCCATCCCCCAACTTCGGGAGGTCATCGCCCGCACGCCTCCGCTCCCGTCGGAAATTTCCGAGGCCGGCCCCCCGGAAACTCCGCCTCCTCCGGAGGAACGCGGCCGGCTCTATACCCTGGAGGAAATCCGGCGGAGCGGCCTCCTGGAGGCCGACGTCCTGGCTGCCCTGGACGCCCAGTTCGGCCGGCTGTGGAAATCGGAGGGGACGGGACCGTAGGTTCGCTTTCTGCGGGAGGTAAGATGCGCAGATTATGGCTTCCCCCACTTTTCCTGGCCCTGCTGGCGACTTCCTGTGTTCCGCCGCCTTTTCCCACAGCCGGCCCTACCCCACCGCTCCCGGCCCGGCCGGCCGGCTTCGCCGCTTACAGGCCGGTGCCGGTGGAGGTCACTCCCTCCGCGCCGGCCTATACCCCCGACCTGGAACACCTCACCAACTCCCATGTCCTCTCGGCCCTGAACGAGGCCCAGAAGGCCGCCCTGGAGAAAAACGGCTTCGTCGTCGTTCCCCGGGGGTACCGGCAGATTTACGAGGTCTACCAGCAGGCAAAGAAAGGCAACGTCCCCGTCTTTGTCACCACCGATGCCGTCCTCCATACCTTCCACATCCTCTACGATTACGCCCTGCGCCTGGCGGAGATGGAGCATTTTATCACGGACCTGCGGGCACTCAGCGCGGCCATGCTTCAGGCGGCCGAAGCGGATTACGCCGCCACCGCGGGGGCGCTCCGGGAGGCGGCCCGCCAGAACATGGCCTTTTTTGCCGTGGGGTTGCGCCTGCTCGATCCCCAGGCCCGGTTGCCGGAGGCCGTGCGTGAGGTGGTGGAGCAGGAACTTTCCCTCATCGCCGAGCACGCCGGCTTTGCCTGCTCCCCCACCTGGGGACAGGGCTACGCCCAGCCGAACTGCGCCCGCTATCCCCATATCTGCGAGGATTACTCCCCGTACCTTCCCCGGGGGCACTATACCCGCAACGAGGATTTCCAGCGCTACTTTCGGGCCATGATGTGGTACGGGCGGATGCCCTTCCACCTGAACACCCCGGCCGATCCCCAGGCGGCACGGCGTGAGACCCGGGCGGCACTTCTCATCGTGCGGGCGCTCCATAGCACCCACATCGGGGAAGAGCCGGCCCTGGAGGTCTGGGAGCGCATCTATGAGCCGACCGCCTTCTTCGTCGGCACTTCCGACGACCTGACGGTCTACGACTACGCCGCGCTGGCCCGGCAGGTCTACGGTGGGCTGCCCGACCCGGACACGCTCGCCGACGAGGGCCGTCTGGATGCCTTCCTCCAGGAAGCCCGAAAACTCCGTCCGCCGGCCATCCTTGGCGGCTATGCGACCGATCGCCAGAAGCCGGAGGAGGTGACGCTCTCTTTCCGTTTTATGGGGCAACGCTTCGTCCCCGATTCGTACATCTTCCAGCAACTGGTCTATGACCGGGTGGGGACGTATCGAGGGAGCGACCGGCCCTTTACCCTTTCTTCCTCCCCGGCCGGGCCGATTCGCGGCGTCCCCCGGGGGCTGGACATCCCGGCCGCCCTGGGCAGCCGCCGGGCCCTGGAGATTCTCACCGCCGAGGGCGATACCGAGTACGAAGGCTACGCCGAACAACGGGCCAAACTTCAAAGCGAATTTTCCGCCCTTCCGCCGGAACAATGGACGGCGAACCTCTACTGGAACTGGCTCCACACCCTTCGCCCGCTTCTGGAGGTCAAAGGGAAGGGCTACCCCTATTTCATGCGCTCCTCCGCCTGGGCCGACAAGGACCTCCACACCTGGCTGGGCTCCTGGAGCGAACTGCGGCACGATACCATTCTTTATGCCAAACAATCGTATGCCGTCGCGGCTACGGCCCTGCCTCCGCCCGAGGAGGCCACGCGGGGGTATGTGGAGCCGCAGCCGGAGGTCTACGCCCGATTGGCAGCACTCTGCGCCCAGATGCAGGAAGGGCTGGGCCGGCGCAACCTCCTGAACGAGGAGATGGCCGGAAAACTGGAGAGGATGTACAACCTCCTCCTGGCCCTCAAGGCGATGGCCGAGAAGGAACTGCGCGGCGAGGAGTTGAGCGAAGAGGAGTACGAAACCATCCGTAACATCGGCGATACGCTGGAGGAACTGACCACCTTCTCCGAGCAGGTCGCCGGAGAGATAACCTCCCAGACCGACGAACGCATGGCCATCATCGCCGACGTGCACACCGATCCCAACAGCGGAGAGGTGCTGGAGGAGGGGGTGGGCGATGCCTTCCCCATCTATGTGATCGCGCCGGTGGAGGGAAAACAGACCCTCACCCTCGGCGGCGTCTTTTCCTGCTACGAGTTCCGCCACCCGATGTCCGACCGGCTGACCGACGAGGCCTGGCAGGAGATGGCGCCCAGGCCGCCGCGGCCGGCCTGGACGGCAAGTTTCGTGGTCGAGTAGGGCCCGGAGTTCAGGGCGCAAGCAGCCGCCGCACCATGGCCTGGTGGGCGGCCCATTCCAGGTGGTCGTCCAGCGGAAAAAGTTCGACCTCCTCTCCGTAACGGCGGCGCAGGGCCGTCCGGATGAGGTGGTCGGCCAAATGGGGGTTCTTCGGCAGGAGGGAGCCGTGGAGGTAACAGCCCAGGGCGTTTTTATAGACGGCGCCCTCTGTTTTATCTTCGCCGTTGTTGCCGAAGCCCACCCGCACCCGTCCCAGCGGCCGGCAGCCGGCCCCCAGATAGGTGCGGCCGCTGTGGTTCTCGAAGCCCACCAGGGTGCGGACCGGTGCCTCCGGCGGCGCTTCTTCCCACTCCACCACCACGTTGCCGATGAGGCGCTTTTTTCCGGCCACGGTCCAGGCATCGAAGAGGCCGATGCCCGGCATCTCCGTGCCGGTGTGGGTGCGAAAGTAACGGCCCATCAGTTGATAGCCACCGCAGATGGCCAGGACCACCAGTCCGTCCTCGACCGCTTCCCGCAGGGCCGGCCCTTTGAGGCGGAGAAAGTCGTCGGCGATGAGGGCCTGGTTGGAATCCTGTCCGCCTCCCATAAAGGCCAGATCGAAGGAACGCAGGTCCACCGCCTGGCCTACGTCTACTCCCTCCACTTCCACCTCCAGCCCCCGCCAGCGAGCCCGCTGCACTAGGGTGAGGATGTTCCCCCGGTCGCCGTAGATGTTCATCTGCAAAGGATACAGATGGGCAATCCGCAGTCGCATGGCCTTAAAAGCCGTCAGGGCCGCAAGATCTCCGAGACCCTGACCACCCGGTAGCCCTCCTTCTGAAACCACTCCAGGATGGCCGGAAGCGCCTCGGCCGTGGTGGCGTTGCCCACATGCATGAGGATAATGGCCCCGTCCAGGTCAATGGGGTTGCCCCGGGCGTCGGTGGGGTGGGTAACCCGTTTCAGGAGGAAATCGGCCGACTTGGGCTCGCCCACGCTGTCGAGGCTGTCCACCGTCCAGTAGATGCTTATATAGCCTTCCTCGGCCAGCAGGTCGAGCAGGGCCTGGTTCCGTTCGCCGTAGGGGGGACGCAGGTAGGGACGGGTGCTCTGGCCGGCCAGTTCACGGACGATGCGTTCGGTCCTCTCGATCTCCTCCCGGACCGCCTCCTCGTCTAGGGAAAGCAGGTGGGGGTGGCTGTAGGTATGGTTGCCGAACTCGTGCCCCTCGGCGGCCATGCGGCGAACCAGGTCGGGGTTCTCCTCGGCCCACTTCCCGGTCAGGAAAAAGGTCACGTGGACGTGGTATTTTCCCAGAGCATCCAGGATGAGCGGGGCCGGTTCAGAAGCGGCGCCGGCATCGAAGGTAAGCGCCACCCGCCGGCCGGGAAGCCCCCGGGCCACTTCCACGCCCCGCACCTCCGCCGTTGGGGTGAACCCGGGTCGAGCAAAGAGCGGAACGACCAGCACCTGCCCCTCCCCCAGGGGAGCATCGTCGGGGAAACGGTTCAGCGTGGCGATGGCCGAAGCGAAACTACCGTAGCGCCGGGCGACCTCTTCCAGCGTTTCCCCGGCGGAGACGACGTGTACGGCGAAGCCCACCTGGGGCGGAAGCGGCGTGGGCGGAGGGATGGGCGTAGGGGAAGGGGTCGCCGTCGGCGATGGGCTCGGCGTAGGACTGGGGGAGGAGGTGGCCGTCGGGGTAGGCGGATGGGTGGCCGGAGGCACAACCATCTCCGGTTCCCTTTCCCAGAAGGGGAGGAGGGCGGAGACCAGGAGGTACAGGGCCGCGGCCAGCAGCACGACCAGCCCGATGAGCAGCCAGCGCCCCAGTGAGGTGTCCAGACCGCTTTCGTTATTCTCGGAAGTCATCGCCCAGAATCACCACGATGTCGGCCGTAGAACGGACCTTGGAGTTGATTTCTATATTCTCTTCTTTAACTTTTAGAAATTCCACCAGAGCCTGGCGCACCCGGGTATGGTCGCCGCGGTCCAGGATGAGGGTGTAGGGGCGGCTGCCGGCCCGGTCATCGTCTTCCACGGCCAGGATGACAAAGCCCAGGGCCCGCAGGCGGTCGGCCGTGCGGGTGGCCAGGCCCGGCCGGCCCACCGTTCCGTTGCGGATGACGATCGTAACCCCGGCGTAGGGGTTCGGCGTGGGAGTGGGGACCTCGACCAGGGCCGGGGTGGGCGTCGACGTGGCGGCGGAGAGGTGCTCGAAGTCGTCGCCCAGGATGAGGATGATGTCGGCCTCCGATTCCTCGGCGGCGTTGATGGTGATGCGCTCGGGCGCGATGTGGAGGAAGGCGGCCAGGGCCTGGCGGACCGAGGCGTGGTCGCCGCGGTCCAGGATCAGGGTATAGGGACGGTTGCCCTGCTGAGGGTCGTCTTCAGGGGGGAGGACGCGAAAGCCCTGCGCCCGCAGCCATTCGGAAGTGCGGGTGGCCAGGCCGCTCTCCCCGGTTCCGTTGCGCACGACGACGGTGGCCAGGGAAAGGGGATGAGGCGTAGGGGAGAGGGTAGGAGTAAAGGTCGGCGTGGAGGTGGGTATGAAGGGTGTGGGGGTGGGAGGCGGGAGCGTGCGCGGTGGCTGCACCCAGCGGGAGGTCGGAGCCACCTGCAGGGCGGCCGGGGTAGGGGCGGAAATCCCCAGGAAAAGCCCTGGCTCCCCTTCGGCCGCCGGCCACTCCACCAGCACCAGCAGCCCCACCGCGGCCAGGAAGAAGGAGAACACCGCCGGCCAGAGCCCCGGCCGTCCGGGCCGGAGACGCTCCCAGAACAGGGTGATGACGGCCCCCAGAAGGGGCAGAAGCAAGACGAGAACGACCAGCCAGGTCCGCCAGGACATGGCCTACTCCAGGCTCAGGGTCAGGGTATAGGCGGCCGGCTCCGTGGAGACCGGAGCGACGGCCGAGACCACCACCATCACCCGGTAGACCTTCTCGCCGTAATCGGGGATGAGGAGTTCGCCGCGTTCCCCGGCGTCCAGGGTAAGGAAGTAGAGGGCCGTTTCGGAGGGGCGTAGCGGCGCTACACCCCTTTCGGCGATCACCTGAACCAGGAAGTGGAGGGGGACCGCGTTATCCACCCAGACGAAGCCGTTTTCCTCCCAGCCGGCCGGGCTTTCCATATCGTCAAAGAGGCCGATCTCGGGAACCTCCAGGTCGTCCAGAGCTAGACCGGGGGCGTTGTAGGCGTCGTCGGTCACCAGTTCAAAGCGCAGGAGGATCGGCCGGCCGGCAAAGGGAGAGAGGTCGATTTCCTCCTGAACCCACTCCGCCCGCTCCCCTCCGCCGCTGATGCCGGTATAGCCCCGGCCGAAGTTGTTGCCGTTGGGGTTGCTGGTGGTGGTGTAACGGCCGGAGAGCATCTGCCAGGAGCGCCCCCCGTCGGTGGAGACTTCGACATAGGCATAGTCGTAATCGGCTTCGATC
>DAOUAK010000018.1:0-16327 GCA_034433695.1 Chloroflexia bacterium | reverse complement strand
TACGAATCGCTCAAGCGGGTGGAGGCAACGCGCTCGGCGCGCCTTTCGGAGACCTTTCCCCGGATGTCGGCCCAGGAGAAGGACGACATCCTGCGCCGCTTCCACCCGGACTTTATTCCGGAGGCCTTTGCTACGCTGCGGGTGGGACCGAACAAGGGCGGAAAGACCCCCCACGAACTGGCCGCCGTGCTGGAAGGCCGGCCCATCATCTCCCCCGATTTCGACGTCAGCCGGGCCGACCTGGAGACCGACGTGCTCATCATCGGCGGCGGGGGGGCCGGATCGGCCGCCGCATTGATGGCCCAGGAGAACGGGGCCAAGGTCGTGCTGGTGACCAAACTCCGCCACGGTGATGCCAATACCATGATGGCCCAGGGGGGCATCCAGGCGGCCGACAAGGAGAACGACTCCCCGGCCCTGCACTACCTGGACGTGATCGGCGGCGGCCACTATGCCAACGACCCCGACCTGGTGGAGGCGCTGGTGCTGGACGCCCCCAAGGTAATCCGCTGGCTGGAAAGCCTGGGCTGTATGTTCGACAAAATGCCCGACGGTACGATGATCACCATCCACGGCGGCGGCACCTGCCGCAAGCGGATGCATGCAGCGCGGGATTATTCCGGGGCCGAAATCATGCGCACCCTGCGCGACGAGGTGCGCAACCGAAGCCAGGATATCTTTGGGCTGGAGTTCACCGCCGCGGTCGAACTGGTGCTGGATGACAGGGGACAGTGCGTGGGGGCCGTGCTCTACAACATGGAGACGGAGCAATACCTCGTGGCCCGGGCCAGGTGCACCATCCTGGCCACCGGCGGAAGCGGCCGGCTGCACTACCAGGGCTTTGCCACAACCAACCACTACGGCGCCACTGGCGACGGCCTGGTTCTGGCCTACCGGGCCGGCGCCCACCTCCGGGAGATCGATACGATGCAGTACCACCCCACCGGCGCCGCCTTCCCGGAGCAGATTCTGGGCTTTCTCGTAACGGAAAAGGTGCGCGGCCTGGGCGCTCAGGTCCTGAACGTGGATGGGGTGCAGTTCGTCAACCCCCGCGAGACCCGCGATGTGGAATCGGCGGCCATCATCCGGGAGTGTAAGGAGCGAGGCAAGGGGGTGAGGACGCCCTCCGGCTTCCAGGGGGTCTGGCTCGATTCGCCGATGATCGAAATTATCCACGGACCGGGGACGGTGAAGCGGGAATTGCCGGCCATGGTGCGCCAGTTTATCCGCTTCGGCGTGGATATTACCAAAGAGCCGATGCTCGTCTACCCCACCCTGCACTACCAGAACGGGGGGATCAAGATCGATGTAAACTGTGCGACCGAGATCCCCAACCTCTATGCTGCCGGGGAGGTTTCCGGGGGCATCCACGGGCGCAACCGGCTGATGGGGAACTCTCTCCTGGACGTCTGCGTCTTCGGCCGGCGGGCCGGCATCGCCGCCGCCCGGCACGCCCGCGAGGTGCAGATGGGGAAGCCCACCCTCCAGCACCTGGTGGAATGGGAACGACAACTCCGGGAGGCCGGCCTGGAGCCGGAGGTGCGCTCGCCTATCCTCCTGCCGAATTATGTGGGCAAGTTGTAAAACCGAGACCATCCGGGCCACCGGGATAGAGGAACGAACCTTACCTTATCCCGGTGGCCTTTTTCCGTAGAGGAAGGATGCACCTCTATGGCGAGCAGGCGAAGGGCAGACCTCGCCTCACCCCTGCGGCCCCTTCTTCCCGGCGCGCCGGGTAAGCCGGACGACGCCGTAGGTGATGGCGGCCGGCACGATGGCAACCGGGAGGATAACGACGACGATCCAGATAAGCGCCTCCCAGGTGAAGCGGCCGATCTGGACCAGCGTGCCGGTAGCCCGTTCCAGGGTCTTGCCGGGCTCCCAGGCGGCCGGCGTAGGGGTAGGGGTCGGCGTAGGCGTGGGGGTCGGTGTAGGTGTGGGGCGGAGCGGCCGGACGTCCACGGTGATAAGGGAATAGGCCGAACGACCCTCAATAAAGTTCATCTTGCCCTTGATGACCTCGATCTCCTCCTCGATCTTGCGCAGTTCCTGGTTGACCTTGAGCGCCTCCTCCACCGTCTGGGCCTTTTCCAGGAAGGAACGCAGCCGGGATTGTGTCGCCTCCAGGTTGCGCAGTTGGGACTCCAGGTCCACATAGATCTCGGTGACGTCCTGCCCCGAAGCCGCTTCCTTTTCCACCTTGAGGGCGATCTCGCGGACGCGCTGGAGGGCCCGCTCAAAGTTATCCGAGGGGACGGCAAAGGTCACGGTGGCCTCTTTGTACTCGCCGCTGTACCAGGTCTGGACGCTCAGGATATAGCCGCCGTACTGGGTGGCGATGCCGGTGAGGCGGTCGATGGCCACATCGGTATCTTCCACCTGGAGGGTCATCTCGGCGTTTTTGATGATCTTGCGTTCGGCGGCAAAGGGGTAGTAGGCTGGGGCGGCTTCCCGGGCCGGCGCGGCTTCCATCTCCGGGGCGGCTTGGGCCGGGGCGGGCGTGGAGACGGGGGTGGCCGGACGTGGGGGCGCCGGCGTGACCGGCGGGGCTGTGGCAGCGACGTAGGCCGGCCCGCACCCGGCCAAGCCTACCAGAAGGAGGAGCAAGCCCAGGGAAATCGCCGAAATGATTTTTGCACCCATCGTTCACCTCCAATTTTCAGGATCGTCCTGGATATGAGGCTCTCTCACCGCCCATCGTTCCTGCGCGTCTGAACACGACCGCCAGCAAAGCCGTCGCAACAGGGAAGGCAACTGCCCATACACCAAGGCTGACAAGCACCAGCACATGGAGAGGGTTACTGCTCACTACATAACCGACGCTGCCCATGACCGTAAAGGCAGCGTTGGCGGCAAAGCACCAGCGAATCGCAAGTTCGACTCCGCCTCCATCAAAGATCGGGAGAACGAACAATCCGGCCAGACCCATCAGGGCGTAGCCGATGGTTTCGAGCGACCAAAAGGCCGTATCGGGTGTAAAGTCCATGGTAAGCCATTCATAGCGTTGGGGATTGCTGCGGACGACGGTCAGTTGCAGGAAATAGTTCCATGCCAGCAGGGTTGCGTACACGGTGGCAAACGAAAGCCCGATCTGACCCCAGACCTTTTTTGCCGGAGGAGCATAGGTGCAGACGCTTGCCATAAGAACGACGAAGGAAAGGGCCAAAAGGAGGGACGCGACCACGGCAATGGATCGCGTTGGGACACCGGCCGCGCCCAGAGCCACGGCAGCGTCGAAGAGAATAACCCACGCGGTTACGAGGATCGCGGCCCAAAAGCCGATCCGATGTGCCACCGGCGGTGGTAAAATCGTATTCGCCCGTACCACATCATCTTGAGGCATGGCTTCCTCAGGGAGCAAAAAGCGGCGGCATCCTTTATTCTTAATTTTACCGCAACGAGCACCATAAGTCAATCCCCCTTGGCCTCCCCTAGGGCTTTTCAATGCTGTAACTTTGGGGGCTTCCGAAGTTCAGGAAGCCGCCTCAGAACAGCCGAATATCCGGCATGGGCCAAGCATTCCTGGCCCCTCCGAAGGCATCTGAGGATAGCCTCGCAGAACTTTGACCTCGGAAGTCCTGGTTGGGTTAGAAAATTGAAAAGCCCTAGGCCTCCCCCCCGCACGTGCGTGCAGTCCCCCGCCAGGACCCGTACCCGACGCTTCGTCAGCCGTCTCTCCTGTAACCGACGCGCCTTCTCCCCGGCCTCCTGGACGTTGTCGTAGACCTGGCTCTTCTTCAGGGACACGCCTAACCCCAACAGCCCCTCCGCTACCCCGCGGTAACTATGCCGAGCAACCAGAGCAAGATGCTCAAAGCCCGCACTCGCTCACTCTGGTCGCGGGCGATGCCCCCCTTAGGGTACACCCGCAGGGTGTGTCCATACTCCGTGCAGGGGATCCGCTGCGGCCGCACCTGGTCGAAGCGGATGTCCCGGAGCGGCTTGTCCCCAAAGCTGCGACTCTGGAAAGTCGCGTTCCCACAGGCCGGACAACACTTCGGCCAGGGTTGGTACTGCCCTGGCTCAACCTGCGGAATCTGTACCCGTAAGCGCATGGGCCCTCCTCTCCGGCCAACCCAGGTGGCCATAGAGGGTTATACCCGATTCTGCAGGTAGCGGCCGCGCAGGCGGCCGCCCGGCCGAAGGCCCCCGGGGACGATTTCAATCGGCGACTATTTCCCACCGCCTACCGGACAGTCACTATTCCCTTGTGCCCGGCCTCGATTTGCAACCCGGCCACAGGATGATATAATGGTTTAGGTGCAGTGAGGTCCACGGTGATCGTCTGGCGCTGGAACTGGCAACGGGTCGCCATCGCTGCCGGCATCCTGATCCTCTTGCTGGGGGTGCTGGCCGTTCTGCTTCTCGTCCTTCAGGTCGAGCCTTCCCCCGTCGTGCGTGGCATCAAGATCGTCATCGCCATCGCCCTGATCGTCAACTGGGGGCTGATGAACATGCCCACCCCACGGCCTCCTTCCGGCGACTTTGTCCTGGGGGTGGCCACGATGGGCTGGGAGCGCCTTCCGGGGGAGGCATCGGCCGGCCGGCTGCGTCCACCTCCTTTCCGCCCCCCCTGGACTCGCTCGCGCCTGCCCCTCGAGACTCCGCTGGGAGAGGACGGCCAGCCACTTCCGCTCCTGCCTCCGCCGGTGGGGGCCGAGGAGGTGAGCGAGGTCATTTACCATCAACTCGAGGTCAACCTGGCCGATAAAGGGTGCACCGGAGCCGCCGTCTGGCGGATGCCCTTTATCGGCAGCGCCGAGCAGGCCCACGAGGAGGCCGAACGCCAGCGCCTGAATGCCGTCCTTTGGGGATGGGTGCCGGCCGAGTCTTCTTCCTCCCTCCTGCCCTGCTTCGTCCTCTCGAAACCGCTGGAACCGCCGGCCCTTCCCGGCCATGGCCGGCTGATGGGCATCACCTCCTTTCGCCTCGGTCAGGAGCATGTCGCCCGCCTGCCCCGGCTGGCCGTCGGTGCCACCCTCCTGGCCTCCTTCACGACCGGCTTGGCCCACTACGCCGGCCGCCGCTACGATGCGGCCATCAATGAGTTCAAGGCCGCCCTCATTCGCGCCCTGATGGGGGCTAACGAACATGCCCAGGATGCCGCCGCCGTGGGCGTCATCCACTTTTTCCTGGGAAACGCTTACTTCCTCCGGGAGGAGTGGGAGGAGGCCCGCAAGTCTTACCAGGAGGCCGGCCGGTTGCTCCCCCAGTGGGCGGCCTGCCACCACAACCTGGGCCTGCTCCATTGGCGACAGGGGGAACTGGACCGGGCCGTCGAGGAACTGCGCCTGGCCTTACACCTGGAGCCCGATAGCGCCCTCATCCACTATAACCTGGGGCTGGTCTACCGCGAACAGGGCCGCCTGGCCGAAGCCATCGCCGAATTTCAGGCGGCCGGCCGGCTGGACCCCCAGATGGCCGAGGCCCACCGCCTCCTCGGCCTGATCTACCGCCAGCAAAGGCAACTGGACGAGGCCTTCGCCGAACTCCGCCAGGCTCTGGCCATCCGCCCCCATTACCCCGACGTCCACCGCGACCTGGCCGAACTGTATCAGGACCGGGGGATGCTCGAACTGGCCCTGAAGGAACTTCAGCAGGCCATCGCCCAGGACCCGGAAAACCCCGAGACTTATTTGCGATTGGGCCGGCTCCATCGGCAAATGGGCGACCTGGACCAGGCCGTGGATGCCTATCAGGAGGCCATCCGCCTTCGCCCCAATTTCCCGGAGGCCCACTACGAACTGGGACTGATCTACAAGCGCCAGGGCCGATCCGAATTGGCCGTCAGCGAGTTCCGGGAAGCCACCGCCGTCACCGCCGACACGGCCGAGATGCATATCAATTTGGGCCTGGCCTACCGCAGCCAGAACCGCCTGGCCGATGCCGAGGCCGAATTCACCCGGGCCCTGGAACTGGAGCCGGAGAACGCCGAGGCCCACTACTGCCTGGGGCTAGTCTACCGGGACCGGGGACAGCCCAATATGGCTATCATCGAACTGGAGGAGGCCATCCGCCTCGACCCCGACCTCCGGCCGGCCTACGATACCCTCAGCGGGATCTACCAGGAGAAGGGAGAACTCGATAGAGCCGTGGAGACGCTGCGCCGCAACCTGCGGGCTCACCCCGACGATGCCGAGGCCGCTTATCGCCTGGCCAACATGGTCGTGGCCCAGGCCCGGGCCCGCCAGATGCCCCAGGGCTTGCTCGCTGCCATCGAACTTTACCGACGCGTCATCCAACTCCAGCCCGACCATGCCGAAGCCCATTTTAACCTGGGCCTGGCCTACCTGGCCCAGAACGACCCCGAACGGGCCCTGCCCCCTCTGGCCCGGGCGGCCCAGTTGCGTCCCGGAGATGCCCAGTTCCAGTATGTCCTGGGAGAGACCTGCCACAACCTGCAACACCATGAAGAGGCCGTTGCCGCCCTGAAGCAGGCGACAGAACTGAACCCCGAAAACCACCGGGCCCGTTTCCTCCTGGGCCTGAGCCTCCGCCATCTGGGCCGGTTTCAGGAGGCTTATGAGACCTTTACCGATTACCTCCGATTCCGCCCCGGCGATGCCGATGCCTTCTACCAACTCGGCCTGATCTGCGCCGCGATGAAGGAATACGACAAGGCCACGACCTACCTGCAGGAGGTCCTCAAGAGGCAACCTTCCCATGTGGCTGCCGCCTACAACCTGGGTGTAGCCCTGGCCGCCAAAGGAGACCTTCCGGCCGCCGTCGCCGCCTTTCAGGAGGCCATCCGCCTGAATCCCGACGATATCGAGGCCTATAACGGCCTGGGCGTCGCCCTGCGGGAGATGGGCCGGGTCCAGGAGGCTATCGCCACCTTCCGCCAGGCCCTCCAGTTGCAGCCCCGCTACGCCCGCACCTACTACCTCCTGGGTCGGGCTTACCAGTCCATCGGGGATACCGTCCGCGCTGCCCAGGCCTTCCACCGCTATGAGGAACTGGCCCGTAGCGAGGAACAGGGTCGCCCCTCCGAATAGCCTTTCCGGCCCGTTGACGAGGCGGCCGGACTGTAAATGGAGTCAAACGCAGGGGTAAGGCGCGTCTCCCCGTACACTTGCCCCATCTCGCCCCGGCGTTTTCCCCTGCCCCGGGTGGGATGGTCCCCATCACAGACCGATTACCGGTCGGACCGGCCCAGGTGGCCTTCCTTCTGATATTTCTGGAACAGTTCCCCCCAGGGCGTGGTATGCAGCCAGCGCCGGTAGATAGAGCGGAAGCGCAGGGGCCACTGGATATAGTCGTGGTTGAACTCGGAGATAAAGATGGGGATCGCCACCAACGGCGTGCGGAAGATCAACTTTTGCAGGAAACGGGTGGGGCCGTACCAGCCCAACCAGGCCAGGAAACGGTGCAGGTTCCAGCCGACCCGAAAGTGCCAGTTTTCCTGTGCCGCGTCCTCGTCGCCGACGATCTCGATTTGGCGAACGTCACCGATACCTAGGCCGCGTTCATGGGCCAAGCGGATGTAACCGATGTGCAGCGGATCAAAGCCCATCATGCGGGCGGCCACGGCGTCTATCGCCACCTGGTCGGCCGAAGCCAGAATGACGTTCTTGATCTCCGGCCGCAATGTGCGGGGGCCCTGGCCGTTGCCGGCCGTGGTGCCGTCCATCAGGGCGAAGAGGCCGGGATGGATCTCCTTCTGGATGGCCAGGAGGTCCACCAGCGTCTCATGAATCCAGGTATGGGTATAGTGCCGGTGGGTGGAAAGCAACCCACCAAAAGCGTTCTTCATCGCCCCGGTGGTCGTGCTGTAGATGTGGCATTTGACCGTGGGGAGGTGAACGATGTTTTTGCCCAGGAAGTAATCTGGCAGGTGGATGCCCTGGGGGTAGATCCGGTGCAAGACGAGCATCTCGGTACGAGGAGAATAGGGAACCCACTTCATATCCTCGTCCCGAAAGTTAAAGAGCACCGGGACCTGGTAGTGCCGAAAGATCGGCACATAGCCGTTCAGGTCCTGGCCCTTGAAGGCGTTGATGACCACCGTCTTGTTCTGGACGGCCACCAGGTCGGTGAAGCCGGCCTGCTGCAGGGCCAGGATCGTGCCCTCCAGTTGCCAAGGCGTGGTGTTGGCGCCGGGCATGGGATAGTGCCAGGAGATGTTATCCTTAAGGATGGTGGTCACCCCGGGAACCAGGGCTTCTTTTCCTCCGGCCAGTTCAAAGAGCCGGATGTAATCCTCCAGGACCGTCTCCGGACGGGTACGCAGCACAGCAACACGAGACTTCATTTCCATACCTCCTGCCCCGGTCGGGGAAATGGGCCGGCCAACAGGGCCGATTATAGCGGAGGGGAGCCTTTTATGCAAATCCCGGCCGGCGAGATGGACATCCCCCGGCCGGGTTTGCATTTTCCTGCCCCTAACGGTAGAATGGGGCTATCGCCGGATGTCGGCCGGCGGCATGGGGCCGGCTCTGGACGGCGGGGTACCGGTGAGTATAGGCAAAGGCGTGGATCAGACTTCCTCCGAAACGGCCGCAGGGCTTACCTGGCCGGCCTATCTATCCCTTTTGCCCGACGGCGAACTGGACCGGCGGGTGGAGCGTGCCTACCGGATGCTGGAACGCTGCCGTCTCTGCCCCCGGGCCTGCGGGGTCAACCGCCTGGCCGACGAACGGGGCGAGTGCCGGACCGGCCGACGCGCCGTGGTCTCCAGCGCCCATCTGCACTTTGGCGAAGAGCCACCTCTGGTGGGATGGGGCGGCTCCGGCACCATCTTTTTTACCCATTGCAACCTACATTGTCAATATTGTCAAAATTACGAGATCAGCCAGTTGGGGGAAGGGGTCGAAGTGGAGACCGAGGAATTGGCGGCAATGATGCTTCAGTTACAGCGGGCCGGTGCGCATAACATCAACCTGGTTACGCCCACCCACGTGGTGCCCCAGATTCTGGCCGCCGTGGCCCTGGCGGCCCGGTTGGGGCTACGCATTCCGCTGGTCTATAACACCGGCGGCTACGATGCCCTCCCCACCTTACGCCTGCTGGACGGGGTGGTGGACATCTATATGCCCGATGCCAAGTACGCCGATGAAGAAACGGCCCGCCGCTATTCGCAGGTGGAACATTACCCCCGGGTGAACCGACTGGCCATCCGGGAGATGCACCGACAGGTCGGCGACCTGGTGCTGGACGAGCGCGGCATCGCCCGGCGAGGGTTGATCGTGCGCCATCTGGTCCTGCCGGAGGGGCTGGCCGGAACGGCCGAGGTCATGCGCTTTCTGGCCGAGGAGATCTCGCGGGATACCTACGTCAACGTGATGGCCCAGTACCGTCCCGAATACCGGGCCTGGGAGTATCCTCCTCTGCGGCGGCGCATCACGATGGAAGAATACCGTCAGGCGGTGGAACTGGCCCGGGCGGCCGGCCTCTACCGCCTGGCTCGCTGAAAGGAAAACCGGTGGTCCTCCAGACGATGGAGCCGTTTCGGCCGATCCCGCCTACCCGGAGTCCCCAGGCTACCGCCCGGCTGGCCTGGTTGATCCTGACCCTTTCTACGGCCTGCTTTCTGATTCTCTGTACTCTGCTCGGATACGGCCTCTGGCACCTGCGGGCCTCGGTGACCGGCCCCCAAGGAGGCAATACACTGGAGGCCTATACCAGCGCTGTCTCCCTGATCTATGCCGGCGAGGTGCGGCCTGTCGCCGTCCCTTTGGGGAAAGCAGTCCCTTTGCACGAAGGAGAGACCGTCCAGGTGGAGCAGCGCGCCCCGGCGGGCACCGCTGCCCTGATGACCCTGTGGGAGGGCAGCACCCTTCAACTCTATGCCGGCACCCGGGTAACCCTCCGCCGCTTGCAGGCCACCCTGTACTCTGAACGCCTCCGGGAGGTCGTGCTGGAAGTGCCGGCCGGCCGGCTCTTCCTGGGAGTAGCCCGCACCGGGACGTACCAGGAGGTCCGTTTCGTTGTCCAGACACCGGCTGTCCTCGTCGAACTGGTCCCCGGGGGAAATTACCTCCTTCGGGCCGGACCGGAGACAGAGGTCGCCGTGCGCCTGGGCGAGGCCCGCCTGTGGGTCGCTCTAGACCAGCCTCCTGTCCGCATCGCTTCCGGGGAAAAGGCCCTGGTCACGGCCGGCACCCCGCCGCAGGTGGAGGCGGCCCAATGGCAACTTTTGCGCAACGGCGACTTTGCCCAGGGCCTGGCCTACTGGAACTTTCGCTCCGAACAGACCGCCGACGGAGGAACGGTGGAGGCAACCTATCTTCTGGACCAGCAGAGAATCGGCGAAGATTGGGTCTGGACGCTGGGACTGCGTCGGAAAGGGGGAACGGAGGACCGCTGCCTGGCCATCCTCTCCCAGAAGATCGGGGAGGACCTTTCTCCTTACCTATCGGTACGCCTGGAACTGGACCTGCGGATCAACTATCAGAGCCAACCGGGCGGCGGCCCACTGGGCGTTGATTACCCGTTCAATGTAGCCATCCGTTACCACGATGCCCAGGGAGATTCCCGACAGTACATCTACGGCTTCTACGACCACACCGAGAGAGGGGCCAAGACGGACTTTCCCGGCACCGAGGGGGAAGCCCACCTGGTTCCTCATTACCGCTGGACCCACATTTCTCTGGAGTTACTGGACCTGCAGCCCCGGCCGGTTTTCCTGGACGGGATCGACCTTTTCGCCTCGGGAAACGACTACGAGAGTTGGATTGCCAACGTTTCCCTGATCGCCCGGATCGGGTATGGCCCATAGAGAAGCGGAGCCGGGGGATACCCCCGGCCCCGCTTCCCCATCGAACCTCACTAGACCGGCCTGGGAAGTGCATCGTAAATCACTCGGCTCCCGGCGATACCTCTGGATGATCCCATTCCACCAGGGAAGGAGCGATCCTGCAGTTCGGCCGGCGGCAACCGGGTGCGTGTGTCCTCCCCCCACGGCCAGGCCTCCCACACCCCGCTCCGGAGGTCCTGCGCCCGATAGCGGAAGGCATAGGTGTGCCCCGGCTGCCCCCGGAAGACGGCCGAGCGGTCTTTGGTGACCAGCCAGTCGGTCCACACTCCGCCGTTCACATCCCGCACCTGGACCTGGTAGAGCACCTCCTCCGGGACGCCGCTCCAGCGGACCTCGAACGAACTGCCCGGGGCATCCGGCGGGAGCGGCTCGACGCGGGAGGCCGGGGCGACGACCCAGACCACCTCGCCGACGATGGGCCATCCTCCGGCCGGTCCGGGACAGCCCTTGTCCTCCACGTTGCCGGCCCGGTCTACGCCGCGCACGCAGAAGTAGTAGGTATGGCCGGCCTCCCCGGTAAAGAGGGCCTGGGTGGATGTAATTCCCTCCTGCCAGAGTTGCCAGGCTTCGGCCGATTCGTCGCGGAAAAAGAGGCTGTAGGAGGCCAGGCCGGAGAACTTGTCCAGGCCGCCCCAGCGCAGGAGAACCTGCCGGGCATCGCCGCCCGAAGAAGGTGCTTCCATCCAGGTTACCGGCGGCTCGCCGTCCACCACGGTGTAGGTATCGGGTTCGGGCGGGTACTCCTCCAGGTTGCCCAGACGGTCGCGGGCCCGAGAGCGGAAGGCGTATCGTTGCCCGTGGCTGCCGGTGAAGATGGCCGTGGTGTAGGTCACCCCCACCAGCCAGTCCTGACAGCATTCGTTCCCGGGGGAAAGGCAGGTTTCGGTGCAGAGCTGGATGTCGTAGGAGGCGATGCCGCTGCCGTCGTCCCGCCCGCTCCAGGAGACGGTAAAGGTGAGCGGGCTGAACTTGGGGAGCGGCTCCACCTGGGAAGCCGGCGGGGAGGTGTCCACCGTCGTCCAGGCCGGCGGCTTCAGAGGCCATTGGGCCTCGTTGCCGACCCGGTCGCGGGCGCGGCAGCGGAAGAAGTAGGTTCGGCCGTCCTCGCCTTCGGAGAAGGTGGACGAGAGGGCGGTGGTCCGGGTCAACCAGTCCACCCAGGAGGCCTCCCCGTCACATCCCTCGGTGCAGAACTGGACGTCGAAGGAGTCCAGGCCGGAGGCGTTGTCCTCCCCCCTCCAGGAGACGGTAAACGAGGCCGGGCTATAGGCCGGAAGGGGCTCGACGGTGGAGGTGGGAGGGAGGGCATCCACCCAGGTGGAGGCGTCGGGCGCGGCCGGCCAGGGCTCGACGTTTCCGGCCCGGTCGTGGGCGCGGGAGCGGAAGGCATAGGTGCGGCCGTCTTGCCCGCCGGTAAAGAGGGAGGAGGTATACGGCGTGCCCTGGAGCCAATCCGTCCAGACGGCCAGGGGGTCGGTGCAATCGCCGATGCAGAACTGGATGTCGTAGGAGGCGATGCCGGAGGCGGCATCCTGCCCTTCCCAGGTGACGGGGAAAGCGGCCGGGCTGTACTCCGGCAAAGGTCTGACCCGGGATTCGGGAGGCACGGCATCCACCGTGGTCTGGGCGTCGGGGAGTTCGGGCCAGGGCTCGACGTTTCCGGCCCGGTCGCGGGCGCGGCAGCGGAAGGCATAGGTCCGGCCGTCCTCGCCGGAGAAGGTGGCCGAGAGGGCGGTCGTCTGGGTCAGCCAGTCCTGCCAGGCTCCGCCGCCGGATGTGGGTTCGTTGCAGGGGTCGGAGCAGACCTGGATGTCATAGGAAGCGATGCCGGAAGCGCCGTCCTGCCCGCTCCAGGAGACGGTGAAGGTGGCCCGGCTATAGAGGGGCAGGGCATTCACCTGGGAGGTAGGCGGGAGGGTATCCACCCGGGTGGAGGCGTCGGGCGAGGCCGGCCACGCCTCCACGTTGCCGACCTGATTGCCATTCCCACCACCGTTGGGGGTTTTGATTTGACCCGTATTGGGACGGACCGTAGTAGGTGCTGTTATAATGTCCTCCTTCGTAGGGAATCGCGTAGGGGTCCAGGTGAAAGAAGTCGTTCTGGATAGTTACTCCTGGAGGATGAAATGCCATAAAGATCTCTGGATCGTCCGGTTGATCGGGGAAGAAGAACCAAAAGAAGAAGTAGGCGCCTACCCGAGGGGGAAGGGAGGCTTCCCTTCCCCCTGTTGTTGTATCTCCCACTGCTGCCTGGGCCGAGGCTAGCCGGTCTGGGTTGGCCAGTGCAGCGCTGAAGTAAGGGGCCACGTTCTCGATTCTTGAGTGGAAATCGGTTCCGGTCCACCCGATTCCCCCTTCCTGGGAAACAGGCTCGGCAGGCATGGGCTCATCAAAAGGGGTAGCGGGATAGACGGGGAGATACCCCTGGATCATCCCTATGATCCCAATAAGCAGCAGGACGAACAGTCTGAAAATGCCTTTTTGCCTCATGGTAATTCCTCCTTTCCGGAACCCCCTTGTTCTCACTTTCTTGTCCTGAGGCCCAACCAAAATCTGCGACTTTTCTACACGGCGCACCTCCTACCCGATAGACTTTGGGATTAGTGAAAATCCCTGGGCACAAAGGACAGATAAAACCGGTAGGGCAGGTACTCCTCCAGAACGGCGAGCGCGTGATCGGTCGCTACATAGACTTGCCCTGAATCGGACTCCACGGCAATCGCCCTCACCCGGGAGCCTTCACCTACGGTCATCGTCGTCACCAGCGTTGTCCCTACGCCAACAGAAAGCAGGCCGCCGTAGCGACCATAACCCAGGAAGAGATAACTCTTCGATGGGTGAACTTCCAGGCTAAAGTGTGTCCCCATAGGGAAAGACCATTGGGTCACCCTTTCTCGATCCCGAACTATCGTGACGGTTTCCCATTCTGTCCCGACACCATGCCTTGAGTGAACATAAAGATGCCCGCCGACCGAAGGGTACATCCCCAGTACGCGGTCCCCGGAGGCGCCGATCGGGATCGTCTCGGTGAGCAGGTGGGTATCCTGGATGATCCGCAGCCATAGAGACCCTCCCGACTCGGTGGCCACATACGTATACCCAGAGTACGGATCGACACTAACGGCATGGGGATACCCCCCCACGATGATGTCGGTGATGACCTCCGTCCCGCTGAGGACATGAACCTGGCCTGGGCCGGGGTCGGTCATGTAGACCAGCCCGCTTTGGGCAGAAGCCGCAACCCAACCCCGCTTGAGCACTCCGGTATTCAGGGGAAGGGCGCAAAGGCGCGTCGTACCGCTGAGGATGTTGAGTGCCCCCGAGACATCGGGAACGTAGATCAGGTTGTTCCGGGGTTGGATGGCAATATCCCAGGCCGTATCGGAAATCGGGATCGTGCTCAGAAGGGTGGTTCCGCTCATGACCAGAACGGCCTCCTCTTCCGACAACGTTAGATAGATCAGGCCGCTTCCCGGATGGACCACCATTTGCTTGACCGAGGCGGTCAGCGGGGTTGTGGCCAGAATTTCCCGGTCCTGGAGGAGAGAAAGGGCCGGGGGACTGCTCAGAAGGACCAACCGACCGTTCCGCAGGTCCTCTGCCATAACACGAGGTTGGGGGGCCGCCTTCGGCAAGACGGTCAATCGTTGCGTCCCGGTCATGACGATGACCTGATCGCCCTCTACGGCATAAACAAACCCGGTGAAGGGGTTGGCCCGAATGGTTTGGTCGCCTCCGACGACCGGAATCTGGGCGAGGACCTCGGTGCCGCTTAGCACGGTGATCCAGGGGGCCTCCGGATGGCGCAGATACATCAGCCCGGTGGCCGGGTTGACCTCAAGACTCCCGCCGGGGCTGATGACCGCCACCTCGGTCAACACGGCCGTGCCGCTGACGATGGTCAGCGTAGGGGTAGCCGGATGGCTGACATAAAGATAGCCATTGCCAGGATGAGCCGCCATATCCGCAACCTCTCCTACCGGGATAGAGCCAAGAGCCGTGGTTCCGCTCAGAATGGCCAGGTTTTCTCCCATGCTTTGCACATAGGCCAGACCGGTTCGCGGTTGGACCTGGATATGGCGGTCCACGGAAGGATCGAGCGACACGGGAACGCTGACCAGGGGCATTGTACCGCTAAAAACCCGAACCACATCCGCAGACGAAGAGACGTACACATAGCCTCGCCGAGGATCGGCGGCTATTGCCAGGGGAAAGGAGTTCTCATAGGTCCATTCGCCGATGGTGGTAGACCCGTCCAGGATGGTGATACGCTCTGCGTCGTAGATGTGAGGATCGGTTATCGTATACCAACGCAGGAGGTAAAGGTAACCGCTCGTCGGCTGAAAAGCCATATCCACGAAACGCCAGCCGAGCCGACTACTGTACTCCCCTATGCACAGGGTATCCAGTACCTGGGTGGTGCTCAGGATACGCAAGTAGATCTCGTAGGAGCCGCAAAAGGCAGGGTCTGAGGACAGTTCGACGGCGTACAGAAGGCCGGTCGTCGGATGCACCAGGAGAGACTGGACCTCATACCAGTCCCCCCGTAGCAACCCTGGCCGTAGTATCCGGGAAGGATGCCCATGACTTCCGTCCCGCTTATGATGGTAATGTCCCGGCTACTCTCGGCGACATCCCGGCCGTTCTGATTGGCCACATAAACCAGCGGACTGCGGGGATCGGCGGCGATGGCAGCCGGTTGAAGCCCGATGCCCGGCGTCAGGGGGATGGTGGCCACAACGCGATGCGATTCCAGCGTTGCCGTCGGAGAGGGAGGTCCAGCCGGGTCGCCGGGAGGCATCTCCCAGGGCCGGGAAAGGCTCTTGGCCGGCGGGTCATAATCTCCCTCAGGCAAGACCTCCCCCGGAAGTGCGGAAAGGGCCAGGAGCACAACCAGCGCGAGCAAACCGAGACGGACGCAGATTCCTTTCACCATGACAGCCTCCTTTTGAATTCGCACAAGAGATAGGTTTTCCGAAAAATCCTCGGGAGACTATGGGAGCGGCCATCACGGCACCCCCAACTCGGTTTCCCGGTACCGACCGGCCCGCCCGTTGAACGAACCGTAAATCGTCGGTTGCTCCCCCGGCACAAGCAGCCGGGGCACAAAGCCGACCCCAACCTTCAGCGCCTCCCAGGTGACCCCGCCATCGGTAGAATAGTGATAGCGGGTGTAGATCACCCAGGGCTCAGAGTTCACCCCCACCCAAAAGGTGGCGTAGGTCCGGGTGCGGGGGTCATAGGGCAGCCCGGCACTCAGGTCGTCCCAGGTCTTTCCCCCATCCGTGGAACGCCAAAGCCGCCGGCCGGCCAGGTAGAGCGCACCCCGCAGCCCGTCCACGGCCAGCCGGCCCCCATCCCCGATCATCCTCTCCCAACTCCGCCCTCCATCCGTGGAACGAAAGGTCCCACTGTCCGAGCCGACCGCGTAGATGGCTCCATCCACCGGGGAAACCAGAAGTTGCACCACCGGACCCGTAGGGCATCGCGGACATCCCCGTACCGCTTCCGCCGAACTTCGCTCCCAGCGTTTCCCCCCGTCTTCCGTCCGATAGACCCGGCCGGCCCAAC
>DAOUAK010000017.1:0-13818 GCA_034433695.1 Chloroflexia bacterium | reverse complement strand
GGCCGGCCCAGCCGACGTAAAAGTCCTGCCCGCTGCGCCGCCCGCTCCACATCGTTCCGGTCCACCACCGCCGAAACCTCTACCGCCAGCCATACCTCCGGCAGTTCCGGCCGCTGACGCACCCGCCCGCTCACCAGCAGGTCCAGTTTCAAAAGTTCCATCACCTCGCTTTCGGAAAGATGGGCTTCCATTTCCGCCTCAATATCGGTCAGGGGAATGACGCGGACGCGACGCAGGATAGAGCCGAAGTAAGAGTGGGCCCGCTCTCGATAGAGGCTCTCCAGTCGCCAGCCGTAGAGCAAGGATAAGCGGTCCTCTCCCCAGTCGAGGCGTTTTCGGACGCTCACCATTTCCTGGACCAGGATCCGTACCTGCTCCTCGGTCCGCCTCTGCGCTTCGGCCAGCGCCTGAACGGTGGCCTCCAAACGCTCCAAGCGCTCCTCGGTCCGCCTCTGCGCCTCGGCCAGTTCGCTCACCCGCTCCTCGGTCCGCCTCTGCGCCTCGGCCAGTTCGTTCACCCGCTCCTCGGTCCGCCTCTGCGCTTCGGCCAGCGCCTGAACGGTGGCCTCCAAACGCTCCAGGCGCTCCTCGGTCCGCCTCTGCGCCTCGGCCAGCGCCTGAACTGCGGCTTCCAGGCGGTCGAAATCCGAGCGCAACACCCGGATTTCCCGCACCCGGTCGTCCACCAAGGCGACCACGGCCCGATAGAGTTCCTCGGTCATGCCGTACAACGGTTTCTGTTCGATCATGATGGCCTCCATACACCCTTCATCTCTAGTTGGCTTTATTTTACCACCATGGGAGCCTCTGGTCAACTTGTGAGGGATAAAAAGTTGCCTCTCCGTCGCCCCGGCACGACGGAGAGGCTGGAGAGAGAAAAGAGGAAATATGGGGGATTCACTAGACTAAACGTGGAAGGATGTAAAAAAGTTCCCCTGAAGGCCCTTTTCCCGCAAAATCTGCACGATGCGACGGTCCAGGGACGACATGGGTAGACGGTCCGTTTCCTCAAGGCTGGCCCAACGCCAGTCGGCACAGCCCAGGGCCTGCGGCCGGCCGGCTACCGGTCGGCAGAGGAAGACATGCAAGGAAAGGCGAAAGTGGGTATAAGCATGGGGCAGGACGGCCAGAAGCGGCCCCACCTCGATCTCCAGACCTAATTCCTCGGCAATTTCCCGCCTCAAGCAGGCCTCCAGCGTCTCCCCCTCCTCTCGGGTGCCTCCGGGAAACTCCCAAAGCCCGCCCAGAAGGTCGTCTAGATGGCGTCGGGCCAGGAGCACCCGACCTTCCCACCCGATCACCGCAGCGGTTACCTGGCGATAGGGTAGCGAAGGCCGCGGGCGGCGTCGGGGAAAGGCCTCCTCCACCCCTTCCCGATGGGCCCGACAGAGGTCGGCCAGAGGACAGGAAGGACAGCGCGGACGACGCGGCCGGCAAAGTGTCGCCCCCAGTTCCATCAGGGCCTCGTTACTGCGGCCGGCCTGTCCCGGAACGAGCAGCGCCCGCGCCGTAGCCCACAGATCGCGCTCTACGGCCGGCCGGCGGGGATCCTCCTCCACCCGTGCCAGCCGGCAAAGCACCCGACGCACATTGCCGTCCAGCACCGGCTCGTCCTGCCCAAAGGCCAGGCTCAGGATCGCCCCGGCGGTATAAAAGCCGATGCCGGGCAGGGAAAGGAGGTCGCGACGGCTCGCCGGCAACCTGCCGCCGAAGTCTTCCACGACCCGACGGGCTGCCGCATGGAGTGCCCGGGCCCGGGCGTAGAAGCCCAAGCCCTCCCAGACCTTGAGCACTTCCTCCAGATCGGAGGCGGCCAGCGCTTCTACCGTGGGGAAACGCTCCAGGAAGCGCCGGTAATAGGGCACGGCCGTCTCCCGGCGGGTTTGCTGGAGCATTACCTCCGAGACCCAGATGCGGTAAGGGTCGCGCTCGCCACGCCAGGGGAACGGGGTCAGGGCAGTCTCGGCCCAGGTAAGGAGGCGCCGCCCGGCCTCGGCGCAGACCTCGGGGGGAAGCAGCGGCCGGCCTATCCTGGAGGGCGACATCCTTCACTCCAGTGGCCGGCCGTGGGCCAGCCGCTCGGCATACTGGCGACGGTAATATTCCCGGTACTCGCCACTTTTAATCTTGCGCCACCACCACTCGTTTTCCACGTACCAGCGCACCGTCTTTTCCAGCGCCTGGGCCAAGGTGTGCCGAGAAGTCCAGCCCAACGCCCGGATTTTGCTGATGTCCAGAGCGTAGCGACGGTCATGGCCGGGCCGGTCGGCTACGAGGCGAATCAAGGAGTGGGGCTTGCCCAAAAGGTCCAGGATCATCCGGGCTATGTCGATGTTGCGCGTCTCCACGCCGGTGCCCAGGTTATAGACCTCGCCGGGCCGGCCGCGGCGAAGGACGATGTCGATGCCTTCGCAGTGGTCAAGGACGTACTGATAATCGCGCATCTGGTTGCCGTCGCCGTAAAGGGGTAGCGGTTCGTTGTTAATGGCGTTGGTAATAAAGAGGGGCACCACCTTCTCCGGATACTGGTAGGGGCCAATATTGTTGCTTCCCCGCGTGATCGTCACCGGAAGGCCGAAACTGGCATGGTAGGCCAAGCAGAGGAGATCGCCGCCGGCCTTGGAGGCCGCATAGGGACTACGTGGGTGCAGAGGCGCCGTCTCGGAAGCCCGGCCCTCCAGGATTTCACCGTAAACTTCGTCGGTGCTGACCTGATGATAACGCTCCAGGCCGAATTCCCTGGCCGCCTCCAGAAGGACATAGGTGCCGAAGACATCGGTACGGATGAACTCGTCCGGCTCCATCAGGGATCGGTCTACGTGGGTGGCAGCGGCGAAGTTGATAATTATGTCAATTTTATACTCTTGAATCACCGAGCGCACCCGCTCCGCATCGCAGATGTCGCCGAGGACGAAGGCATAGCGGTCGGCGAAATCCCGGGCCACGTCCTTGAGATTTTCCAGGTTTCCGGCATAGGTCAATTTGTCATAGACTACCAGGCGGAGATCGGAATAGGTATGAAGAAGGTAACGGGTGAAATTGGAGCCGATAAAGCCGGCTCCACCTGTGATCAGCAGGTTGCGCATGGGACCTCCGGACTAACGGGAGTTGGAAAGGATTCCCACCTTGCTATAGTCCCCCAGCATAAAGTTCAGCGCCTTTGGTCTAAGCGGGGAACGGGTGATCTCGACATGCCGGCCGATCAGGCTGTTTTCGATGCGCTGGTCAATCTCCAGAATCTTGCAGTGCTCCAGGACGATACAGTGCTCCAGTTCGCTGTCCACGATCTCGCAGTGGTGGTAGATGCTGGTGAAGGGGCCGATGTAACTGTTGACGATCCGTGTATGTTCTCCGATGATGGCCGGCCCACGAATGGTGCTGTTGATCACCTCGGCACCCGCCTCGATGACCACTCGCCCGCAGATCTGGGAAGCGCTGTCCACATATCCTTCGATGCGGGGTTCCAGTTCCTCCAGTACCAGCCGGTTGGCCTCCAGCATGTCCTCCATCTTCCCGGTGTCGATCCACCAGCCTTCGTGGATATAAGGGTAGACGGTATAGCCGTGGTCAATGAGGTACTGGATGGCATCGGTGATCTCGTACTCCCCGCGCCAGGAGGGCTGAATCGCATGGACCGCCTCAAAGATATGGTGATCGAACATATAAATGCCCACCAGGGCCAGGTTGCTGGGCGGCTCCCGGGGTTTTTCGACCAGGCGAACGATGCGGCCGTTTTCCAGGACGGCCACGCCGAAGCGTTCGGGGTGTTCCACTCGGGTGAGGACAATCTGGGCATTCCAAGAACTTGTGGCAAACTGCCGGGCCAGGGGAGCAATGCCCCGTTCGATGACATTATCACCCAGGAACATGACAAATCGCTCCTGTCCCAGGAAATCCTGAGAGACCTTGACGGCATGGGCCAGTCCCAGCGGCTCCGGCTGATGGATATAGGTCACCTGCACACCCCAGCGCGAGCCATCGCCCACAGCGGCTTTGATCTCTGCCGCCGTATCTCCTACCACGATGCCCAGGTCGGTAATGCCGGCCTCGACCAGCGTCTCAATCACCCGAAAGAGCACCGGCTTGTTGGCCACCGGCACAAGTTGCTTGGCGCTGGTATAGGTGATGGGACGAAGGCGAGTGCCCTTGCCACCGCTCAAAATCAGACCTTTCATGGAATTCCTCCGAAACTGAAACCTCAGTCTGCTGCCGACCGTATCCTACCAAGGAGAGGGCCGGTTGTCAAACTGCAGTTTGACATCTTGAACAAACGGCCCTACAATGACGTTATAGGGTCCCCACCTGGTGGGCCCTGCGACGTTCGAGAGGAGGAATTCCGATGCGCAAAATTGTGGGTACGCTTCTCGTCATCTTGCTGCTCGCCTCCTGCGCCCCGATGGCCCCGGCCGAGAAGGTCCTGCTCCGGTACAACCTCCGAGAGGGCCAGACCTATCCCTTGCGGATGAATATGGAGCAGAAAATCTCCCAGACGCTTATGGGCCAGGAGATTGCCGTCAATCAGACCCTGGGACTGGACGTGCGCTATGACGTCCGGGATGTGGATGCCCAGGGAAATATGACAGGCCAGGTCACCATCGAGGCCCTTCGCTACCGGATGGAAAGCCCGATGGGGAACATCGAGTACGATTCTCAGAAGCCGACGAGCGCCGATCCTACGGCCCAAGCCTTTGGCGCACTGGTCGGCGCAAACTTCACGATGAAGATTTCTCCCACCGGGGAAACGCTGGGGGTCTCCGGTATCGAAGAGATGATGGAAGGCATCCTGGACCGGCTCGACACCCTGGGAACATCGCGGGATCAACTGATGCAGACCCTGGGGCAATGGTTCGACGAAAAAGGGCTGGCCCAGACAACCGGCCTGGGCACGGCCGTCTATCCGGATCATCCGATTGCCGTAGGGGAGTCCTGGTCCCAGGAAACCTCCGGTGGAGGGATGGGGATTGTGGCACTGAATGTAAAAAACACCTGGACCCTTCGCTCCCGTCAGGGTGGGGTGTGCACGATCGAAGTGCGCTCCACCGTCCAATCGGCTCCCGGCGCCGCCCCGATGGAGATGATGGGCATCCAGGTCTCCTATGACATCGAGGGAGACCAGAGCGGAACGATCCAGGTGGACGAAGCCACCGGCTGGATCATCCACGCCGAACTGAAGCAGAACCTCAAGGGCAAGGTAGCCGTGGAGGGCGGTGGACAGGGGATCCCTTCGGGGATGAACTGGCCCATCACCATTGAAAGCGTGATTACGATCGATTCCCGCTCCTAGAGCAGGCGGCGGTCGGCCAGAACCGGGAAAGTCTCTCGCACGCGTCCGGCCTCCTCCGAGGACAAGTCAGCCAGGAGGAGGCCGGCCTTTTGTCCGCCCTCCCGGAGGGAGCGTCCCCAGGGGTCGAGGACGGCGGAATGGCCGGCGTAGGCGGTGCCGTCGGGATCGCGGCCGGCGCGGTTACAGGCCAGGACAAAGCACTGGTTCTCGATGGCCCGGGCCCGCAGGAGGATGCGCCAGTGATCCAGGCGGGCGCGGGGCCAGGCCGCCGGGAGGAGGACGAAAGAGGCGCCGGATTCGGCATACCGCCGGAAGAGTTCGGGGAAACGGAGATCATAGCACACGGCCAGGGCGGTGCGACCCCAGGGCAGATCGAAGCAGGGCGTATCCCTCCCGGCAGCCAGGCGACTCTCGCCCATCGGGGCAAAGAGGTGGATCTTTTCGTAACGCGCCACCGTTTCTCCCTCCGGGGAAAGGACCAGGGCGACGTTGGCCGGCCGGCCATCGTTCCCTGGCGCAACCACCGAACCGGCCAGAAAGAGCCGATAGCGGCGGGCCAGGGCGCTCCATTCCCCCTGCCAACGTTCGACGAAGGAACGGGCCTCTTCCTCGGCGCGCTCCAGGTCATGGCCGCTCAACCAGAGTTCGGGCAGGAGCAGGAGGTGCGCCCCCGCCTGGGCGGCCTCCTGGGCCAGCCCTTCGGCCCGCCGCAGGTTGACCTCCGGCCGGCCCGGCGTCACCTTCATCTGCCCCAGCGCCACCCGCAGCATCGTTCCTCCGATGGAGCCATCGCTGTCCCCTATTCCTTCCTCCAGACCCGATCCACCACCTGCCCCGAGGCCCCCTGGACGCCCAGGTCCTGGCCGTTCAGAATCACCCGCACGCCGCCGGCGTTGCCCATCCGGACGCGCAGTTCCAGGTTCGCCGTGAAGGTATAAGTTCGGCCGGCCCGCAATGTCCCCTCAAAGGTCGGCTTCTCGGCTCCATCGGCAATGACCCGCACCCAGCAGGGCGCGCTGACCTGGAAGACGGCCTCTACCCCCTCGTAAACGCGGACCGTCGGGCCAGGGCCGGGGGTGGGCGTCGGCGTGCCCAGGAGCAAACGGGCGGTGGGCGTGGCGGTGGGCAGGATGGATGTGGGCGTCGGAGGCCGGGGCGTGGCCGTCGGCGAGGCGGTAGTGGGATGAAGGACACCGTAGTTGATCCAGATGGCGATAGCACTCACGATCAGGGCTAGGAAGAAAACCACACCCAAGCCGGGCAGGACGAAGGAACGCCTCCGGGGAGGTGGGCTGATCGGGGCGATGGAGATGAGTGTCGGCCGGCCTCGCTCCTGTTCATAGAGCGCCCGAACCTCTTCAAACGATAGATTCAACAGAGCGGCGTAGGTACGCAAAAAGCCGCGCACATGGACATCGGCCGGCAGAAGGTCGTATTTCCCCTCTTCCAGGGCCTGAAGATAGTTCCGGCGGATGCGCGTGCGTTGGGCCACTTCCTCCAGCGTCCAGCCGAACTCTTCGCGCCGTTGCCGAAGCAGTTCACCCAGGGGGGGCATCCAGAACCTCTTAGGGGCTCGGCGTTGCCGCCGGAACAGAAGGGGCCGGAAGGGAGGCCCGGTACAGCCTCGACCCGGCCACCAGGTAGATCAGGCGATCCCCGGCCAGGACGACGACGGCCTGCAGACCACGGAGGTCTTCGTCGCCGGGGCCGCGCAGGTCGCGGACCAGGGCCGGCCGGCCCTCTTTACGCAACTGGAGGATGCGGCCAGCGTAGCGGTCCACCAGGTAGAGGTAAGGATCGTCCCAGTTCTCCGTAAAGACCTGGGCGGGCACAACCTCGGCGGGATAGAGCATCCTCCGATAGTCCTGGTAAGAAATGTTCCGATCGTGCTTACGGTTATAGAGCCGCTGCACCGTCCCGTCGCGGAGCAGGAGATAGATCGAGCCGTCCACTGCCATATCCACCGCTTCGCTGAGGCGGACGTTGCGCGGATCCTGTAGCCATGATTCCGGGCCCCATTTTTCGTAAAAGGCGCAATAATACTTCAAGAGACGCCCCATCTGCCCCTTGAGGAAGTAAAGATGGCCCTGAAAAGCCTCCATGTCGGTGGGACTGTCGGCCCAGGAGGCCGGCTCGGTCAGGCTGAGGGTCAGGGTATAGAACTCCCATTGCCCCGAGCGGTGCAGATAAAGGACACCGTTGGCATCGAGCGCGGCCAGCCAGGCGCTTGCCGGGGCCTCCGGCTGACAATCCTGAGGACGCTCCAGGAGGGCGATATCCAGCACCGGGGCGACCTGGCGGCCCAGGTTGGGCATACCCGGCCAGAGGACGGGGATGAGGGCGGGGTTGACCTGCCGGGGCGAATACTGGTAGACGGTGCCCTTTTCCCCCTCCAGAAGGTAAAGGGTTTCATCCACCAGAACCAGATCGCGGAAGGTGCACGTCTCCGTACAGGCTCCGCCGAACGATTCGGCGGCCATCGTGCGGGTAAAGGCACTCAGGTCGATGAGCAGGTCCAGTTGCGGGAAGCGAAAGACGTGGTTGAGGCGATCGCGTTCCTCCTGGAGACGTTCCAGCGTCGTTTTCACCTCGGGGTCGGGATGTTCAGGAACAAGCATCCCGCGCAGGATTTGTTCGGCCTCCTGAAACCTAGCATTGGCCTGGGGGAGGTCCGACGAAAGTTGGAGGGCTTCTTCGATCAGGCTCTGGGCCGTATGGAATCTGGCCCGATATTCGGCCTCCCGGCGGGCGCGGTTCTCCTGGACGATCAGGAAAATGATCAGAGCCAGGATGAGCAGGGCCACAAAGGCCAGAGCCCAGGGCAGCGGTTTACGGGGTCGGCGGGCCGGCCGGATGCGCAGGCGGGCACGTCGCGGGCGCGGGTAAGGTACCTGAGGATGGAAAAGGTCATAGACCCTCTGGCGGAGGGTTTTCCTGGGGCCGGGACGCACGAGTTCGGGCATCTCCGGTGGTCGGGTGGGTTCGGGCGGCGGGGGAGGCTGGGGCCGGCGGGGCACGATGACCTCTGGAGGTGGTTGGGGGCGGTAGAAGAGGCGTCGTACCTCTCCGCTCAGGAAACCCACCCAGGTAGCCAGCGTTTCCCCGGCCAGTTGGGCCCGTTCCTGAAGGCCGGCCCAGGAGAAAAGGGAAGCCCCCTCCCGGCTCACGGCCGGCTCCATCTCCACCACCAGGGCATGGGCCTCACCGAAGCCCTGCTGGTGCACCCGACGGTAGAGTTGTTCGACGGCGCTGGGCGCATCCTGGTAAAGGAAGGTCTGTTCAGCCTCCTCGCGCCCCAGAAGGCGCCCGATCTGGCTGCTACAGAGGCAGAAGACATCCCCAGGGGCCAAGGGGAAATGGAAAAATTCGAGGGAGACCTCCTCGCCCCACCCCAGGGCGGCCAGGTGCGTGGTGAGGGGCAAGGTGGGCGACTCGGGGTCCCAGGAGGGGTTGCGGGGAAAGGCCTGTAGACGGCCCTGATGGGCGACATAGGCCTGGCCGGGCAGGACCTGGGCCAGGAAGAGTTCGCCTCCCCGGACGACGGCACAGGTCACGCCTACGGTCAGTTTCTCATGGCCGCTGACTTCCATATTGTGCCGAAAGAGTCTACGGCCGGCCTCGTTCAGGGCTCGGCCCAGGCAGGTGGTGATACTGGGGGAAGTGCAGGCGTAATAGGCCCGGGCGACCTCGGTGAGGACCTGCTGTACCCGGGTGGAACTCCTCCCTCCTTCGGAAGCCGGCTCGGCCAGGATGTAGAGGTTTCCTTTCCATCGGGCATCGGGAGAGAGCGGAGAAGGCTCCTGGACCAGAATACAGTCGCTGCTGGCCCGACAGATTCCCCCGATCAACCCAAACTGAGCGGATGCCGCCTTCAATCGGGTCATCGCGCCTCCTCAAGGACACAGTCCAGGCCGGCCCACAAACTTTCTTCCATTATAGCAGATTTTCTTCCCCAAGGCAAAAAGTTGCGCCCCCTTTCGGGCTATAGTACAATGTCAAACAAATGCCAGCGAGGACTTGCCGATGCAGGTTGCCATCTTCGGTTTAGGAGGGGTCACCCGGACCTTCCGCCAGTGGCCGGAGCGGGTACTGGGAGAACGATTGGTCCGCCTGGGCCACTCGGTCGCCTTTTACGGCTATCACGACCCCCGCTCTCCCCACCTGCGGGAAAAGGAAGAAGAGATCGCCGGAATCCGGGTCCACCGCCTGCCGCCTCGCTTCTGGCCCTCCGGCGCATTGCGCCGGGCCATGGCCGGTGAGGTCGTCCCGGACGTGGCCCACTTTTTCCATCCCCGCAACGTGCTGGCCTTTTCCGCCGCCTGCCTGCTCCGGCGCTGGCGGGTGCCGATCGTCTACACCTGGCTGGGGCCGTTCCACGACCCCTTTCTGGTGGACGACCGCGAGGACCCCTACTCTGTTTCCCCGCACTATGACCGCCTGATCCACACCTTTCCGGCCCTGCTGCGCCGGGTGCTCCGCGATGGCCACCTGCGCACCCACCTGCGCAACTACTTCCTGCACCGGCCGCTCTTCCAGGCCGATCTCCATCTGGCCTGCTCCGAACACGAAGCCGAGGAACTGGCCCGGATGGGCATCGCCGAGGAACGCATCCGCCTGGTGCCGCTCTGGATCGAGCGCGATTTCATCGCTGCCATCCCCCACCGGCCACTGGAACAGACCTTCGGCCGGCCACTTCTCCTTTACATCGGCCAGTTGACCCACCGCAAAGGGGCGGACCTTCTGGTAGAGGCGATGCCGGAGGTCGTCCGAAGCCACCCGCAGGCGGCCTTTGTCCTGGTCACCCACAACCCGGCCGGCCGGGAGGCTCTCCAGGCCCGTGCCGCCGAGATGGGCCTGGCCGATCGCCTGCACATCCTCGGCCCGGTCTCCGAAGAGGAAAAGATAGCCCTGCTGCGGGCCTGCGATGCCTACATCCTGCCCACCCGCTACGAGGGCTTTGGTCTGCCGCTTCTGGAGGCGATGGCCTGCCGGGCTCCGGTGGTCACCACGGACATCCCGGTAGTGCGGGAGATCGTGCGCGATGGAGAGAACGGCCTCCTGGTCCCCCGGGGGGATAGCCGGGCCCTGGCCCAGGCCATCCTTCGTCTCCTCGGAGATGTAGAGTTGCGTCGCCGGCTGGCCGACGGCGGGGAACGGACATTGCGCGAGCGTTATGACGGGGAGCGACTGGTCCAGCAGGTCCTCCAGGTCTACCGGGAAGCCATCGCTCTGGTACGCCAGGGGAGGGACGGGGGTGGATGAACGGACCTATTATGCCGCCCAGGAGCGCAAGTCGGAAGCCAAGGTGGCCTGGGAGTACGGCCGGCTGCTCCGTCTGGTCGGGCAAAAGCCTCCCCAGGGCCGGTGGGTGCTGGATGCGGGGTGCGGGGCCGGACCGGGGCTGCGTATCTTCTCCCGATGGGGAAACCGCGTCCTGGGGCTGGATCGTTCCTTCTATGCCCTGCGAAGGGTCCGCCAACTTGTCCCTAAGGCCGGCCTGATCCAGGCCGATCTGGGCGCCGGCCTTCCCTTTGCCGGAGAGAGTTTCGATTGGGTCCTTCTGGGCGACGTGCTGGAGCATATCGACCGGGGTGAGGATTTGCTGAGCGAGTGTCGGCGGGTCCTGCGTCCTGGCGGCATCCTTCTGGTGCGCACCGTCAACCGCTGGGACGTCCGGCGCCTCTTCCTGGGCAGACGCTGGTCGGGTGTGGCCGATCCCGGCCATGTTCGCCTTTACAGCCCCCCGGAACTATACCGGGCACTCCGGGCGGCCGGCTTCTCCGGAGTGCGGGTACGGACCGGGGTCAAACCGCTCCTCTGGTTGCCGTTGCGCTGGCGGATCGGCCTCCCCGGCCCGCCCCTTGGGGGCAACGGGCTGGTTGGAATGGGCCGGAGGGCCTGATGCGGAAGGAACAGGCTCGGGCACTGGTAGAACAGTACGGCCGGAGCACGGCGGTGGACGATAAGCCGGAGTACTTTCGCCTCCACCGTCGGCGCTATATAGCCCTCCTGGAAGCGCTGGAGGTGCCGCCGGGCGGTCGGGTGCTGGAGATCGGGTGTAACCCGGGCCAGTTCACCGAGATTCTGGTACGGGCCGGCTACCGGGTCTGGGGGCTGGACCTGCGTCCTGAGGATCGTTCCTCGCTCTGGAGCCGGCTGGGCGTGGAGGTACGCCGGGGCAATCTGGAGACGGAGCCGTTACCTTATGCCGAAGGTTCCTTCGAGGCGGTAATCCTCTCGGAGGTGATCGAGCACCTGGCCGCCTCTCCCCTGCCGGCGTTGAAAGAGGTGCACCGGGTGCTCCTTCCTGGGGGCCGGCTGGTATTGAGCACACCCAACGCCTGTTCCCTGCGGGAGCGGTTCCTCCTGGCCGGCCGTCTCCTCCTCTGGCGCAGCCTGGAGCCGGCGGAGGAGTTTCGGCGGCGAATGCAGTTACAGGGCGAGGAACGCTATACCATGCATCAGCGCCTCTACACCGCCGGAGAGATCCACTGGCTGCTCCAGGAAGCCGGGTTCGAGCATATCCGGGTACGCTATGTGGCCGCCCGGGAAGGCGTCGGAATCACCTGGCGACGGGCACTCCTCCGACCCTGGCGCGCAGGCCTTAAGGCGCTCCTTTGGGGAATGGCCCTTCTTTTGCCGCCACTACGCTCTACCCTTCTGGCGACGGCCCGAAAAGCCGCCGCCTGAAGCCGGGGGACGTCATGGCCGTATTTCATGGCATCGGACTGTCCAGGGGCATCGCCATCGGGCCGGCCTTCCTCTACCGGCCGGCCCCGCTGGAAGTGGGTCGGCGCCGGGCGGGGAAAGTGATGGAGGAGATGTCCCGCTTTGAAAGCGCCCTGCAACACGTCCAGGCCCGGCTGCGGGCCCTGCGGGCGGCCATTCCCTCTTCTCTCCGTTCGGAGACCGACCGCCTTCTGGAGGCCCAGGCACTTTTGCTGGCAGACCCGGCCCTCGTAGACCGTACCCGGGGAGGAATCCTGGAAGGCCGGCCGGCCGAACAGGCCTGGCAGGAAGCCGTGGATTCGTACCTTTCCATCTTTGCCTCCATCCAGGCCGAGGACCTGCGGGCCCGAGCGGCCGACCTGCAGGATGTGGGGCGCAGCGTGTTGGCCGCCCTGCTGGGGTGCCCGGAAACACCCCCCTTCCCTACCACCCCCGGGGCGATTCTGGTAGCCGGGATGCTGGGGCCCGGCGAGGCCCTGCGACTGGCTGCCCATCCCCCACGCGGGCTATGCCTGGCCCGAGGCACGGCAATGGCCCCGGTAGCCGTCGTTGCACGGCGGCTGGAACTGCCGGCGGTCATCGGCCTGGGGGAAGATTTCCTGCGGCAGGTCCAGAACGGCCAGACCGTCATCGTGGACAGCAGCACCGGTCTGGTCGAGGTGGAACCGGAGGCCGAGGTCCTGGCCTACTACCGCGAACGGCAGCGCTTGCTTCAGGAGGTTCGGCCGGCCCAGGATGTGGGCGCGCCGGCGGTAACCGCCGACGGCTGGCGGGTGGATGTGCGGGTGGACCTGGAACAGCCGGCCGGCCTCCTTTCGGCACTGGCCGGCGGAGCGGAGGGAATCGGCCTGGCCCGTACCGACTTTCTCTTCCTGGGGAAAGAATCGCCGCCCGATGAGGAGGAGCAGATGGAAGCCTACCGGAGCCTTCTGGAACAGGCCCCGGCCGGCCGGGTCTTTTTCTGCACCCTCTCCGCCGGGCCGGAATCGCCGCTCCCCTTCGCCGCCGAGCCGGAACTGCGCAACCCCCTGCTGGGGCTCCGAGGTGTACGCCTCTCCCTGGCCTACCTTTCGGCCTTCCGTGAACAACTGCGGGCCATCCTGCGGGCCGGGGCCGGCCGGCCCATCGGAGTGGTCTTCCCTACGGTCGAGACCCTGGCCGAACTGCGCGCCGCCCTGGAATGGCTGGAACGCGCCCGTCTGGACCTGCAGAACGCCGGCCTCCCCCAATCCCAGGATGTGGCCGCTGCCGTTCTCCTCCAAACGCCGCTTTCCGTCCTGGGGCTGGAGGCCCTCGCCGGGGAAGAGGTCGGCTTCTTCCTGGACCTGGACCGGCTGACCGAATACCTGATGGCCTGTGACCGGAAGAACCTGCGGGTAGCCCACCTCTTCCGTCCCTTGCATCCTGTGGTGCTGCGCCTGGTACAGGGAGCGGTGGAGACGTTGCATCATCGTGGCCGAAGGCTGGATGTCTGCGGAGAATCGGCCGGTACCCCCGGGGCGGTGGCCCTTCTCCTGGGGTTGGGGGTGGACGGTTTCTGCCTGCCGGCCGAACGCATCGCCGGGACGAAGTCCATGCTGGCGTGCCTGAACATCCCGGAAGTCCAGGCTCTGGCCAAGGAGGCCCTCTCCCGCTCAAGCGCCGCCGAGGTGGAAGACCTGGTGGAAGGTTTCTGGGAATCCCGGATGCCCCGGCTATAACCTATCGGCCGCTGCCTCCGGCGATAAGGGTAGAAGTCGGCATGGGCGAAGGGGTAGCGGTAGGAGGCGGGCTAACCGTAGGGGTTAGGGTCAACGTGGGTGAAG
>DAOUAK010000016.1:0-31757 GCA_034433695.1 Chloroflexia bacterium | reverse complement strand
TTTCCGCTGGAGGGGCTGGAGCGGCCGGGGGAGGAGGAAGAAGAGGTGGAGGCCTATGAGGCGGTGCAACTTTTCCTGCAGGGGGCGCGGCGGGCGCGGCCGGATTTTTCCCTCACGGCGGAGGAGCGGCCGGCGGTGGCGTGCAGCTGTCGGCTGGTGGAGGGGCTGCCGCTGGGGATCGAACTGGCCTCTTCGTGGGTGCGGGTGCTCTCCTGCGGGGAGATTGTCCGGGAGATCGAGCGGGGGCTGGATTTTCTCTCTTCGGCCTGGCGGGATGTTCCGGAGCGGCATCGGAGTCTGCGGGCGGTTTTCGATTCCTCGTGGGTGCTTCTTTCGGAGGAGGAGCGGCGGGCGCTGGCCCGGCTTTCGGTCTTCCGGGGAGGGTTTCGGCGGGAGGCGGCGCAGGAGGTGGCCGGGGCCGGCCTGGGGCTTCTTACGGCGCTGGTGGATCGGTCTCTTCTGCGCCACAGGGAAAAGCGGTACGAGATGCTGGAGGTCCTGCGGCAGTATGCGGCGGAGAAACTCCGGGAGTTCGGCGAAGAGGAAGAACGACGGGAGCGCCACGGTCTCCATTACCTTCGCTTCCTGGAGGAACGGGAAAGGCAACTGAAGGGAGAAAAGGGGAAAGAAGCGCTGGAGGAAATTCAACAAGAATTGGGAAATGTGCGAGAGGCCTGGCGGTGGGCCGTGGGGCGGGGGAGGTGGGAGGAACTCGGCCGGGCGGCGGAGAGCCTGGGCCTCTTTTACGAAGCGCGGAGTTTGTTCTACGAGGGGGAGGAGGCCTTTCGCCGGGCGGAAGAAGGGTTGCGGAGGATACCTGGAAAGGGCGCGGCCCAGGAGGTGGTCCTGGGCCGGATGCTGGCCCATCACGCCTGGTGCTACGAACGCCTCTCCCGCTACCGGGAGGCCCGGGAGCACTTTGCCGAAAGCCTCCTTATTTTTCACCGTCTGGGTGACCCGGAAGGGGCGGCTTTCGCCACGGCCCATCTGGGCCACGTCCTCTACCGGTTGGGGGAGTACGGGCCGGCCCGGAAGTTGCTGGAGGAAAGTCTGGAAATCAGCCGAAAGAGCGGCAACCCCTGGCATACGGCCCGTGCCCTGAACAACCTGGGCATCCTTTCCAGCACATTGGGCGAACACGAAGAATCCCGTCGCTTCTATGAGGAAAGCCTGGCCCTTTTCCGCCAGATCGGCAACCAACGGGGGATAGCCAATGCCCTCAACAATTTGGGTGTGGTGGCCAGCACCCTGGAGGATTTTGAAGAAGCCGAGCGGCTTTACCGGGAAAGCCTGGGGGTTTTCCGGGAGATCGGCGACCGTCGGGGGAGTGCCTTTGCCCTGGCCAACTTGGGCTATATCTCCATCAAGCGAGGCGAACATGCCGAAGCCGAGCGGTTGAGCCTGGAGGGGCTGGCCATCTTCCGCGAGATCGGCGACCGCTGGGGGGTAGCCAACACCCTCAGCAACTTGGGCAGCATCGCCTGTACCTTGGGGAAATATGCGGCCTCCCGGGAGTACTTTCATGAGGCCCTGGAGACGGCGGTAGAACTCCAGGCGATGCCGCTGGTGCTGGAGATCCTGACGGGTCTGGCCCGGTTGCTTTCCGGGGAAGGGAAACCGAGGGAGGCGCTGGAGGTGCTGGCCGCCATCCTCCACCACCCGGCTTTGGATCGGGAGACCCGCGAGCAGGCCGAAAATTCCCTGGCCGACCTGCGGAAGACCTTGCCGCCCGAGACCGTCGCTGCGGCCCTGGAGCGAGGGGCGGAAAGGGAGATTGAGCGATTGTTGGAGGAATTCCTGGGCCGATAAGGTGGAGCCGGCACATCCGGCCCCACCCGGTCTCAGGGTTCAGACCTTACGGCTCGATTCGGCTCCCCAGCACCTCCAGGAACTTGCGCATCCATTCCGGGTGGGCCGGCCAGGCCGGAGCGGTCACCAGATTTCCGTCCACCACGGCGTTGGAGAAGGTGGCGTTGACCTCGGCCCAACGGGCTCCGGCACGTACCAGGTCCGGCTTGACCGCCGGGTAGGCCGTGCAGAGCCGGCCTTCAACCACGCCGGCCGCGGCCAGCACCTGCTGCCCATGGCAGATGGAGGCGATGGGCTTCCCGGCCTGGGCAAAGTGCCGCACTATCTCCAGCACGCGCTCGTTCAGCCGGATGTACTCCGGCGCCCGTCCCCCCGGGATGACCAGGGCGTCGTAGTCTTCCGGCCGGACCTCGTCGAAGGTGGCGTTGAGGGTAAAGTTGTGTCCACGCTTTTCACTGTAGGTCTGGTCCCCTTCAAAGTCGTGTACGGCGGTGCGTACCTGTTCCCCGGCCTTTTTCCCGGGGCAGACGGCGTGCACCTCGTGACCGACCATAAGGAGCATCTGGAACGGGACCATCACCTCATAATCCTCGACGTAATCCCCTACCAGCATCAGAACCTTTTTGGGCGCCATCGTTTCCTCCTTTCTTCTGCTACAGCGACCGCGGTAGGGAGGCTCGGCCGACCACGGGCCGGCCCCTCTCTTCGGCCAGCACCTCCATCGCATATTCCAGCCCATCCTGAAGCGAGGCCCGGGTCACCAGATCGCCCAGACTCAGGCCCAGTTCCACGATGGTACGGGCAACCTCGGCCCGGATGCCCACCAGGACGCCCTGGCAGCCCAAAAGCCGGGCCGCCTGGATAGCCCTCAGGATATAGTCTGCCACCATCGTGTCCACCACCGGCACGCCGGTGATATCCATGAGCACGACCCGCGCCCGATGCCGGCGGATGGCCTCCAGAAGGTCGTCCATAATGTGGCGGGCCCGTTCGCTATCTATGGCCCCGATCAGGGGCAGAATGAGGACTCCTTCCATCACCGGGACGATGGGGGAGGAAAGTTCCCGAAGCGTCTCCGCCAGGCGGGCCCGCTCCTCCAGGGCTTGGCGGATGCGCTCTCGTTCGGTCACATCCCGCAGGACCAGGAGACATCCGGTATGCCGACCCCGCTCGTCCAGGATCGGAGTGATACTGGCCTGTAAAATCCGTCGCTCGGGTTCTTCCTCTCGGAGCAACACCTCTACCGCATCCGTCCCCCCCCGGGCCAAGACCTCGGCCAGGGGAGGTCCCCCTTCCTGCTGCACCCGGGCGAAGAAGGGGGCCAGTGCCTCGAGCGCGGGCCGGTCGCGCACCTCGCGGGCCGACAGTCCCAGCAGACGCTCGGCCATCGGGTTCACTTGTTCCACTTTCCCATCCTGCCGGAAGATCACCATCCCTTCGCCGGCGCTCCGGAAGACCGCCCCCAGCGCCACCTCGGCCGGAAGAAAAAGGCGATGGCGTGCCACGATCACCCCAAAGATGACAGAGAAGATAAGAGGGCTGAGCATGGGGGTGAGCGGAGAGGGCGGGAGAAAAGGCATCAATGCCCCGATGGTCGGGAGTCCACCCAACAGCCAGAGAATCGGAGCCCACTCCTTCCGCGGCCGGCGAATCCAGGCCAGCACCAGAAGGGCGATAGGAAGGGCAATGACCGTGGCATAGAGCCAGACGTAGGGGAGCACGGCCAACGGACCGCGGATATATTCACGGGGGGAGATGTAGCCCTGCCCCAACTTCTCTCCCGGCATCACCAGGAAAAGCCCCCAGCCGATCGTGAGGTCGGCCACCAGGGCCAGGGTCAGGACCAGGGCGATCGCCAGGAGAAGGGGTTGGCCGTACCAGCGCCTCCAGTGGGAGGGGTAATAGAGGCCCAGGATGACCCCCGTCATCAGGGCGCCGTTCCAGCCGTAGTTGATGACGGCGATGGTTCCTGCCGCTGCTTTGGCCAGGGCCGGATCCCGGGTCGTCGCCATCACCAGGATGGCGTAGGTCGTAATGGACAGGAGCAGCATGTACAGAGCAAAGGTGCGGTTCAGCCAACTTCGGGGTTGCTGAAAAAGCACATACACGCCCAGAGTCGAAAGGACGAAGAGCGGGATAAAGAGAAGATACACACTGTTCATGGCGAGCCTCCTCCAAGTTTTTGCAAGTCCGGACTATTCCATCCCCGCTTCCCGTCGGATACGCCGGAGGTCTTCGGCGGTGACGACCTCCTTGCCCTCTTCGCGTAGCCGCTTTTCGATGGCCCGGCGGACGTTTCCCCGGAAGAGGGTCGGCACCTGCTTGATGATCTCTTCGGCTTCCTCCTCCCAGGGAAGCGGCGGGAGATGGGCCGTCCCGGCCAGTTCGGGCCGGGCCGGAAGGACGTGGGGCTTTTTCGGCGCACAGAAGAAGTAGTTCCCCTCCTCGTAGCCGAAGAAGACGGCCAGGCCGGCCTCCTGGAGACGTTTCCCTTTTTTCATCCGCAGGAGACGCTCCTCCATCGCCGCATGGACGATCGTGCCGATCAAATTGCCCTGGATCGGCGTGGGGTAGATGATCTGATCCAGGACACATTCCAGATGGAAGATGGCCTCCTGGATGCAGGGCACCTGCACCTTCGCCGCCGGAATCAGGGTGAAACGGGTCAAGGCCACCTTGTCCTGCTCCAGGGGATAACTTCGCCCCACCGCCACCACGTCCCGGAGATAATCCTGGGGGATATAGTTCAGGACAAACTCGCCGGTGGCCCGGATGTTCTGGGCCGTGCGGGTATTCTGCCGGGCCAGGACAACGATCTGGGGCTTGCGCTCCAGGCCGCTCCAGGGGAAGACCAGCGAATAGGCTCCCACGTTGACCCGGCCCCCCCGGTCCCGGGAGGTGATGACGCAGACCGGCATGGGGTAAGGGAGAACGTCGTCGTACCAGTTGGTACCCAGTTCGACCTCGTGCCGCATCGTCGTCTCCTTGGGCTACAGGATGGTCGGGGCTCGGTATTCCCCGAAGACCTTCCGCAATACACCGTAGACCTCACCCAGCGTGGCATAGCGGCGCAGCGCCTCCTTCATCGGATAGAGGAGATTATCCGGCCCACGGGCCGTTTCCTCCAATTCGGCCAGGGCTTTTTGCACGGCGGCGTTATCCCGTCCGGCGCGCAGCCTCCTTAAGCGCTCGATCTGCTCCTGCTGTACCGCCTCGTCCACGCGCAAAAGGTCGATGGACAGCCGTTCTTCCATCTGGAAGCGGTTGACCCCCACCACCGTCTTCTCGCCGCTCTCGACGGCCTTCTGATAGGCATAGGCACTCTCGCCGATGGCCCTCTGGATAAAGCCTTGCTCGATGGCCGATACGGCTCCGCCCAAGCGGTCCACCTCGGCGATGAGGACCTCGGCCCGCGCTTCGATCTCGTCGGTGAGGGCCTCGATCAAGTACGAGCCGCCCAGGGGGTCGGGGGTGTCGGCGACGCCCGATTCATAGGCCACGATCTGCTGGGTGCGGAGGGCGACGGTGGCGGCCTGCTGGCTGGGGAGGGCCCAGGCCTCGTCGAAGGAGTTGGTATGGAGCGACTGGGTCCCGCCGAGGACGGCGGCCAGGGTCTGGAGGGTGACCCGGACGATGTTGTTGAGCGGCTGCTGGGCGGTGAGGGTGCAGCCGGCCGTCTGGGTATGGAAGCGCAGCATCATCGAACGAGGATCGCGGGCCCCGAAGCGTTCCTTCATGATGCGCGCCCAGAGGCGGCGGGCGGCGCGAAACTTGGCCACCTCCTCAAAGAGGTTGTTATGGGCGTTGAAGAAGAAGGAGAGGCGCGGGGCGAACTCGTCCACGGCCAGCCCGGCCTGAAGCGCCGCCTCGACGTAGGCAATGCCGTTGGCCAGGGTAAAGGCTACCTCCTGGACGGCCGTAGCCCCGGCTTCGCGGATGTGGTAGCCGGAGATGGAGATGGTGTTCCATTTGGGAATATGGGCCTTGCAATAGCGGAAGATGTCCACAACCAGGCGCATCGAGGGCTGGGGCGGGAAGATGTAGGTGCCCCGGGCCGCATACTCCTTGAGGATGTCGTTCTGAATCGTCCCCTGGAGGGCGGCGGCCGGCACCCCCTGCCTCTCGGCCACCAGTTCGTACAGGAGCAGGAGCGCCGCCGCCGGGGCGTTGATCGTCATCGAGGTGCTGACCCGATCCAGCGGGATGCCCTCGAAGAGGATTTCCATATCCTGGAGGCTGTCTATGGCCACCCCGGTGCGGCCGACCTCGCCCAGGGAGCGGGGATCGTCGCTATCCAGTCCCAACTGGGTGGGCAGGTCGAAGGCGACGGAGAGGCCGGTCTGCCCCTGCTCCAGGAGGTAGCGGAAGCGGGCGTTGGTCTCACGGGCCGTGCCGTAGCCGGCGTACTGCCGCATGGTCCAGAGCCTACCCCGGTACATCGTGGGGTAGATGCCCCGGGTAAAGGGGTACTGTCCGGGGTCGGGAGGATCGGCCCGGACATCTTCGCGCCGGTAAATCGGCCGGATTTCGATGCCGGAATCGGTGCGAAACGGGCGTTCCTCAGCCATCTGGACCTCCCTCCTCAGGAATTTCCTTCAAGATTTCCTGAAGTCGGAAAAGCATATCCTGCATCGGCATTCTCCTCGGCCCGTTCTGCTTCCTGAAGAAAGAGGAGCAACGGCTCGGTCAGCCAGATTCGCTCCTCCAGGTTCAGGGAAGCCCATTCCTCCTCTTGCTCCCGACGGATTTCTTCATAATCCCGGACAATTTGCTGCCACAGAGCCTTGAGGTCCTGTTCCGCTTCGAAGTCGGTCATGTTCACCTCAACGCGATTTCGGTGCCCCTCGGAGGAGAAGTGTCCGCAATCATACATCCAGAGACAAGGTCTGTCAACTCTATTCGTTCGTCTCCGCATCACGGCGGGCCCGGCGTTTCCTTCAACGTTCCCGCTCCCGGGCCAGCCAGCGGGAAAGCAGCGCCTGCCATTCGGGCTCGGACAGGCGGGGAACGTCGTACAATCCGGCCAGCGTGCGCTGCCGCTGGGCCTCGTAGAGGATCATCCCCGCCGCCACGGTGACGTTGACGCTCTGCACCATACCCCGCATCGGAATGTGAATGACCGCATCGGCCTGCGCCAGGGCTTCGGCCGAAAGGCCCCGGTTCTCGTTGCCCAGGACAACGGCACAGGGGACGGCCAGATCGACCTCGTGAGGGGCGCGTGCCCCCTTCGCCCGGCCGGTGGCATAGATGCGCAGCCCCTGGGACCTCAGGGCGGCATAGGCCTCCTCCACCGAGCGGTGCCAGCGGAGGACGAGCCACTTCTGGGCGCTTCCGGAGACGCGGGAGGAGATGCGCGGCGGCTTCTCCTGGGTGTAGAGGAGGTGCACCGTCCCGACCCCCACCGCTTCGCAGGTGCGCAGGATGGCGCTCAGATTGAAGGGGTCGTGGATGTTTTCCAGGACGACCACGAGGTCCGGCTGTCTGCGGGCCAGCGTGGCCAGGAAGCGCCGGTAGCGACGCTCTGTAACGTAATCGGGAGGAGGGCCGGCCGGAAGGAGCGGTTTTTCCTCCACCTCCACCGGCGTGCGCACGATGTAGGAGTGTCTCGGACGATGTCCCATCTCTCATCCCTCGCGTTCGGCGCGGTCCAGCGATTCCCGCGCCCCGATATGGGCATAAAGTTCCACCAGACGGTGCACCTCGTTCTTCCAGGAAAAGTGGGCGATGGCCCGTTCACGCAGGCGACGGCCCAGGGCCCGGGAACCCTCCCGGTCGCGTAGCGCCCGCAAGAGGCACTGCGCCAGGGAAGCCGCATTGCCGTACTCGGCATAGATGCCCAGGTCGCCCAGCATCTCCCGACTGACGGGCGTATCGAAGGCGACCACGGGGAGGGCCATCGCCATATAATCGAGGATCTTGCCGCACCCTTCCGTGGACGACATCTTGGGCGCCACGGCCACATCTCCCAGCGCCAGGCAGCGAGGGGCCTCCAGATAAGAAATACGGCCAGGGAAGGAGGTCCGCTCCAGGATGCCCAGGGCGCGGGCCTGGGCCGCGTAACGCTCCACGCCGGGGAAGCCCATAATGAGGAAAAAGGCTTCCGGCATCTCCTGAAGGACCAGGCGGGCCGCCTCCAGGAGGATGTCGGTGCCCTGGTAGGGAGCCAGGAGGCCCAGATAGACCACCACCGGGCTATCCGGGGGAACACCCAGCATGGCCCGCAGGCGGACCCGGCGTTCCCTCCACTCGGGCATATCGTCCAGCGGCCGGAAGGTATCGGTGTTCACGGCGTCGGGGACGGTGAAGAGGCGCTCCGGGGGAAAACGGAACTCTTCCCGCAGCACCCGGGCTGCGTTATGGGAACTGGTGACGATGGCCTGCGGCCAGCGGATGATCTGGCGTTCCAGCCAGCGCAACGGGCGGTACCAGAAGCCGTTGGGATCGAGAAACTGATGGTCCACCATCTCGGCGGTCAGGCTGCCCTGGAAATCAAAGAGCACGGGGATGCCCAGCAACCGGCCGATGAGGGAACCGATGAGGGCGCCCTCGTGCATATGGGCGTGGATGACGTCGGGCCGCTCCCGAAGGACCACCCCCAGGGTGCGCAGCGCCAGCATCACGTCCAGGTAAATCTTGTGCCGGCTGCTGCCCACGATGGGCCGCTGAATCCAGGGCGGCCCCCAGCCCCGGCGGATGTCCAGCCCGGGCGGGTCGTCGCCGTTGTGGTAGGTGCAGATGGTCACACGATGGCCGAGTTCCTGAAGGTGCGTGGCCTCGGCCAGGATGCGTACATGGCCGCCGTAATCGGAGAAGAAGGATGTCGGCGCAATCATGAGCACCTTGTAGGGCAAGATGGCCTCCTGGGATCGGACAACGTCAAACTCGGCTGGGAAAATTCTACCACAGGGAGAGAGCGATGACAAATGGCCCTCCTTTGCCCCTTTCCCGGCGGAGAAGATGCATGTACAGTTGACAAGTGGGTGAAAATGTGGTATACTTTTTCCGGGAGGAAGAATTGGAAGGGTTGGTCAGGTTCTGGCAGCGCATTCCTCTTCTCTGGCGGGTAGCCGGCCCGCTCCTTCTGCTGGTGCTGGCGTTCCTCACGCTCCTCCAGGGCCGGCCCGACGGTCGGCTACACCTCTACTTCCTCCCCGTCGGCCAGGGTAACGCCATCGTGATCCTCTCGCCCTCCGGCAAAGCCGTGCTCATAGACGGCGGGCCGGACGCCACGGCCCTGCTCGACCGGCTGGGCCGCCTGCGGCCGTACTGGAAGCCGGGGTTGGACCTGGTGCTGCTTTGCGATGCGTCAGCCGGGCATCTTGCCGGCCCGGCAGCCGTGGTGGAGCGTTACCCGGTGCAGGCGGCCGGCCGGCCCGGCCGCCGGACCGCCGGGCCGGCCATCGAACGCTGGGAGAAAGTCCTGGCGCGGGCCGGCGTGGAAGTGCTCCCCCTGCTTCGGGGCGCCCGAATCGACCTGGGCGATGGGGTCGGGATCGAGGTGCTCCATCCCGGCCCCGTCCCCCTGTCCCGCGCCCTTCCCGGGGAGGGCGACGATGCCCTGGTCCTGCGGGTGCGCTACGGCGATTTTTCGGCCCTCCTCCCGCCGGCGGCCGGGCCGGCCGCTCAGGAGGCCCTCCTGGCGGTGGAGCCGAACCTCGGGAGCACCGTGCTCCTGGTGCCCCGTCAGGCGGAAGAGGATGCCCTGGAGAGGCGCTTCCTGGAGGCGGTGCACCCGGCCATCGCCATCGTCTCGGCTGGCTCCGGCTACCACATCGGCCCCGATGCCCGCACCCTGGCCCTGATCAGAGAAACCGGTATCCCCCTCTACCGCACCGACCGCCAGGGTGTGGTGGAGGTAATCACCGATGGGCGGACGGTGGAGGTCCGGACGGAGCACCCGGCCCCCTGACCCACGCCTGAAGATAATTCAGAGCCGCCCCGAGGCTATCAAACTCGTGATGGCCGATCTCTCCTCTGCGGAAGAAGATGTCCAGCCATACGCCCACCACCGGATTTTCCGGCATATCGGCGATGGCGGCTTTGACCACCTCTCGCAACCGCGCAGCCACCGGTTGCAGGATGCGCTGTCCCAACTTCTTACGCTGTTTCTGGGTCAACTTGTTGTATCGCTCTAGCGCCGTCACAGCGCACGTGGCCGCCTCCTCGTCCCTCCAGTGAATCTCAATCCCATAAGCGCGACAGGTCGAGACAAGATGATCTTGCGGAATGAACAAGAGATTCGCCCCACTGGCTTCAACCATACGCAAAGGCTCCGACGTAAAGTCGCCAGCAAGCACGACGATAGATGAACGGAGCGTTGGATGAGCCCGCTTTAAGTCAGGATGTTCTCTGGCAACTTTCGCTTTTTCCGTGGCGTGCTTGGCTTTCTGAATGACTTTGCTTTCGATAACTGCGTATGGGTTACCTTCGCGATCCACAATAAGGCCGTCATGTGTACATAGTTTGCCATGAAGATCGGCCAGTTGCCCCTTGGGAATGAACTGAAAGTCGGTTCCGTAGAGACAATCCTGCACAATACGATGGATCTCGTCCTCGATAAGCTTACCAAGTCGCTGCCCAAAAGCCCGGCCTGCGCCAATAATGTCCACTCTATCACCCCTCCACCCAAAGGTGTCCCTCATGAAGTGGGACTCGGTGCTTTCGATTGCGCCATTTGACATTTCGATCCCGGGTCTTTACAAAGGAATAGGAGCGAAAGCCTGCCGCCAATGCCAGCTCTCCCAACCAGCGGTCAACAGGTACATGAATGCCGTAAGGTGCCGAGTCACCGACCACAAAACAAATCCGGCTTCCCCTACTCGTCACACGCCGTAGGGCTTTCCACACCTTAGCCAGGTCGCTAAAGTAAGCCGCGACCATTAAGTGATACGGCTTCCTGCCACCGTGACGGATTCGTTCCTCTGCCAATTGACGGCAAACCGGCTCGATCTCGCAAGTTATGGGGGCAAGGTCGGGGTCGGCCAGGAGAAACTCCAGGTCTGCCCTATCCGCAGCCACGTGTTGGGTGCACGACCGGATCAGATATTTTCTTACCTTCTGGTGAAGATCTCCCCAACACTGCACTTCACCCCAAAACGACATCTCCAGTCGGGTTGCGTCCGCGTAGTCGTAATTATTGGTGTAGGGAGGCGAGGTGAGGACCAGACTGGCCCAACCGCTCGGGACCGCGTCGCAAATTCTGGCATCTCCTTGAAGGATGAGGGCAGCGCTGCCGGCGATCTCCCGCTGGCGTGCACGCATGTCGGTTGCCATATTGTATATCTGCGTCTCGTAGGCAACGAAAGGTGCCAAAACGTCCACCTTCTTCTTTTTCGGAAGGACATACTGCCATTGTGCCGTACCCACAGGCGAGCAGACGCGCAGAATTGCCGTAATGGCCAACCAGACGAGTTCTGACACCGGGCTTTGCTCCGAGAGGCTTTCCCAGGCTCGCTTTAGAGCATCTAACTCGGCCAGAACATGGGGGGGATAACATTTTTCAACAAGGGGCGGATAACCGTACACTTCGCCTTGCTGTCTTTTGGCCAGCGCCTGAACTTCCCGTGCCAACTCCAGAAAGCGTTCAACCGGCTCGCGCCAGGCCAGCTTGGCCTTAGCCACTCTGTATACAAATGGGTGAGCTTCCACCCCAATGACGGGAACACCGCAGCGCTCGCCTTCGAGAAGCGTTGTGCCGGCTCCGGCGAAGGGGTCCAGTAGCGTTACCGGTCCCTGTCGAAGTGCGGTTTGGATCTCCTGCTCAACCCATTGCGCCGAGAAGCCGGCCGAGTAGCGAAACCACCGGTGAATCGGCAGGGTCATGTTATCCACAAAAGTGGAACTGCGTTCATGGGTAGCCGGCTTCCTGCACTCTATGTCCGAGAACAGAAGTAATTGCTTCGCCTGCATGAGTTCTACCCGCTTTCACCGTTCAGCACCAAGGTGTCGCCCCCGGCCCTTGCCGCTTTTTGCCTCATCCCTTGGGTCCCTGCGCTTCGCTTGGCTCTTTACCTTCCTTCTTCCCCTTGCGCTCCTCCTTTGCCCCTTCCTTCGGCAGACGGATTCCCAACCCCTGCACGAGCGCCATCACCAGTTCCTCCCCGCTGCCGTACTCCTGGATGGGCAATCCCTGTGGCACAAAAGGCGGTGTGGGGTCCCGTCCTCGCAATAGGAGCACCTCCCGGCCCAGGGCCGTCCCCAGGGCCAGGGCGAAGAGCGCCGCCGCATCCCACTCGCTCAGGTCCACCACCAGACGGGGAGACTGCTGGATGCTGAAACAGAGGTCGCAGAGGGAATCCACGTCCCGGAGCGGTCCCCGGAAAAAGTATCCCTCCAGGTCACCCTCCTTGAGTAGCCCGGAAATCAGGGCCCAGTAGCCCTCCGCCTGCGCCAGCGAGGCCGGCGGGACGACCAGCACCCATTTGGCCATCCGCTTCGGAGATCGCAGACAACGCCCTACCCCGGCCCGGAAGCAATGCACCATCATCCGGGGCGTCCGGGAGCGGACGTGGCGTTCCAGGGTCTCCTGGACGGCCTCCTCCAAGAGCGCGGCCGGGATCGACTCGGCCAGCCGCTCGATGGCCGTCTGCTCCTCTTCGTCCTGTTCTTCCCGCCGGGCAAAGTGCGGGCACTCCCGACAGCGTTCCAGTCCATCCAGCCGTTCGTGGAAGAAGCGACAGGAGGTGAAAACGCGGGGACTTTCTTTCCCCGGGACCTTTCCTACCTCCGTGCCGATGTCCAGGTGGCGACAGATGCCCTCCGCCAGCCAGGCCGGCACAGGGCAGCGGCCGCAGACTTCGGGCCAGACCTGCTGGTCGAATTCGTCCGTGGCCCGGGAGCAAAAGGTCTGTCCCCGCCAGACCCGGCGGTAGGCGCAGGGAGAAAGGGTTTCCGTCATGGCGACCTCCGGTCAGGATTCAGTCACCCTCAGTAGGGACAACCGGTCCGGTTGACCCTACTTCATTCTAGCAGATTCAGGGAACTTTGTCCATTTTTGCCCGGCCGGCCGTTCCTGTGGTATGATAGAAGCCGCCCGAATATCCGGATAACCCTGGCGAGACAGAAGAAATGGAAACCGGCTTACCTGACGAGAAAAAGGGCTGCCTCTACATCGGCTGTGCCGGCTGGACGATACCCGGGGAACATCGCCTCCACTTCCCGGAGGGAGGAAGCCACCTGGAGCGCTACGCGGCCCGCTTCTCCGCCGTGGAGATCAATACCTCCTTCTACCGGGCCATCCGGCCGGCCACCTATGCCCGCTGGGCCGGGGCGGTGCCGGAAGGCTTCCGCTTCGCCGTCAAGGTGCCCCGCCAGGTCACCCACATCGGCCGACTGAAGGAGACAAATGCGCTCGCCCCCTTTCTTTCCGCCGTCCAGGCTCTGGGGGAAAAACTGGGCCCCCTCCTTCTACAACTTCCCCCCTCGCTACCCCTGGACATCGAGAGCGTTCGCCCCTTCCTGCAGGCCCTGCGGGAGAACTTTGTCGGGGAGGTGGTCTGCGAGGCTCGACATGCCGGTTGGTTCACCGCAGAGGGGGAGGCGCTGCTTCGGGAATTCCGAATCGCCCGCGTGGCCGCCGACCCACCGCTTCTGCCGGAGGCCGGCCGGCCGGGAGGATGGAACGGCCTGGCCTACTTCCGCCTGCACGGTTCCCCCCGGATGTACTATTCCGCCTACTCACCCGACTTCCTGGCTTCCCTGGCCCGGACGCTCCGGGAGATGGCTCGTCGGATCCCGGTATGGTGTATCTTCAACAACACCGCCGCAGGCGCAGCCCTGGCCAACGCCCTGAGCCTGTTGGAACAATGCCGGACCGGCGATTTCTAAACATCCCGACATAGATGGGGTGAGAGGTCGGCAAGGAACCTATCCGAAAATCGGTGTGGAACGACCTAGAAAAGCCGTCCGGGCAGGCCGGAATTTCCTTACAGTTTTTCGGACAGGCTCAAATCGGCGACTTCAGGAAATGGCGCGGCTAACCGGGCATCAGCGTCCCCGGCGCTCTTTGACGATCCGCCCCTGGGCATCTACCGTGACCCGCAGGATCAGGGGAATGATGACGCCGTCCTCTGCCGGTACGTCCTTGCGCAGGGTGATGATATGCTGAATCTCGACCGGTTCATCGGTCGCAGGCAACCCCACCTTGGCCATCACGTCGGGGAGACGGGGAGAAGCACGGCAGGGGGTAATCACCATCTCGGCGCCTTCCATCTCGGGATATTCCCGTAGCAATTCCTGGCGAATCTGTTCGACCACCGCCGCGGGCAAAACTTCCTCTACCATCTCTTACCTCCGGCCCCAACGCCCCTGGGACTTTTACCGCAAACCACAGGTGACGCAACTGGATGCGGAACAGGAGGCGCAACTCCTGCTTCCGCCCAGAGCACGGCTCTCACCGCCCTCGTGGGCAAAGGAGGCGAAAACCGAGAGACAGCGTTCCACCCGATCGCTCCCGCACCGGGGACAGGGTCCACCTTCGGCGGCCCGCTCCATCGGGAGAATGCGCTCAAACTCGGCCCCACACTGACAGCAACGATATTCATAGATCGGCATCGGCATCACCTCGGCAAATTTCCTGCTTTCATTGTACTCCACCTGCGGCCAAAGGTCAAGTGTAGCCCCTTTGGGCAACTGACTGCCCTGAGTCTACCGAGAGCGCCGGGACCGCCGTTATCGGCAAGGAGGCATCAATACTCGATCCCCTTTCGGGCCGGGATGCCCCGCCGATAGGGGTGTTTGACCTCGCGCATCTCGGTCACCAGGTCGGCCCGGGCGATGAGTTCCTCGGGGGCCCGCCGGCCGGTGAGCACGAGTTCCACTCCTTCCGGCTTCTCCTCCAGGAAAGCCAGGACCTCCTCTATCTCCAGCAGCCCGAAGTGTAGCGCCACACAGACTTCGTCCAGAACAATGATGGCATAGTTCCCGCTCCGCATGGCGGCGCGGGCCTTTTCCAGACCCTCGTGGGCCAGACGCACATCCTCGGGGGAAGCCCGGTGAAGATGGACGAAGGAAGGCCGGCCATACTGTTCGATCGTCAGGTACGGTGCCAGGAGGCGGGCCCCGGTCAGTTCGCCGTAATCCTGGCCCTTCATAAACTGGCCGATGTAAGTGCGCATCCCGTACCCCGCGGCCCGCAGGGCCAGACCCAATGCGGCGGTCGTTTTCCCCTTGCCGTCGCCGGTATAGATTTGAACCAGGCCGATCTCTTCGGACATCGTCCACCTCCTGGCAGGGCCATCGTTCTCCGGGCTATAGGCAAGTACGCCCTACTGGGGCCGGTTCCTGCTTCCACAACGGGCATATGGCCTGGGTATGAGCGAAGTATGCCTCGCGCCCGTACACCTCCGCCGGCGTGGGATCCCGTGGCGCTCACGGTACAGGCGGATGCCGATCCGCTCTTACCCGGAAGTTTCGTCGCCGGGACCGGCCGGACCGCTCTGTTGAAGGGCGAACCGCTTATGGTGTATTATACTATAGCCGGTGCCGTTCATCCATTCTGCGTATTCCCTATTGCGGGGTCAGTGCTTCCGGTGAAACCATCCACACCCTCCAACGGGTCGACATCGCTAGCGGTTGGAGCGAGCGGGAAGGGGCGACCCAGCGGGTCACCCCCTTCCCGGGCGCAGTTGTCGAGTTATGGAAGATATTTTCCGTCACATCTTGCACTGCCTGCCCTTCACCGTGATCGAAATCCATCCCGGCAACGGCAGCGATTTCTTCAGTGTATACCATTTCGGAGAAGGGGGCCGTGTTCTCCGGTAGCATGATCATTTGAAGGAACGAACAGTCTCCAGTAACATATCATTTGACTTGATGCACTCCCTGATGGGCGGAGGTGGGGCCGTTTTCCCCGGAGGAAAACCGGTTACCCCGGCTCGGGCGAGGCTGAACGGGGGCTGTTTCACGCCCTGGCCGGATTCCGTGGTATAATAATTGCACGGGCCGCTGGGTGCCCGGAGGAGTGAACTCGGTGCGAGGTCGTTGGATCCCGGCCGGCTTCCTGATCCTCGGAGGGCTCTTGGCCTGTGGGCCGGCAATTTTCCCGGAAACTCCCCCTCTGCACACCCGCCTTGAAGGGGGCGACCGTGCCCCCTGTGGGCCGCTGTGGGAGGAAGGGGCCGAACTTGCCCTCCGGGGTCTATACCGTACCTCCGGCCGGGAAGCTTACCTGGACGTGTTGCACTTTTTCCCCGACGGCTCTTCTTGCTGGGCCCGCTTCTTTCTCCTGGGGCGAAGTATGGACCTGGGGACGGTCCCCTGGGATACTCCACTCTACGTCGAGGTCGGCGGGCGGCTTTCGGCCGGCCGCTGGTCCTCGCCGGGGCTATGGGACCTCCAGGTGGAGCACTGGACCACGCTTCCGCTGGACGGCCGAGCGGTCCGGGGGGCCTGCCGGGAGGCCGTGGCGACGCACCTTTCCGACCTGGAAGCGCTCGATTGGGCGGCGTTGGCCCTGCCTTCCTATGTGACGGGCACGGCCGGCTTTCGCCCGGATATGGAAGAATTCCGCCACATGGAGATGCACTTGGTGGGCGGCGACGACATCCGGCCGCTCTTTCTCCTGGAGGGGAGGGGGCCGACCCTGCCGCCGGTGCGTCCGCTGGTGGAGCGCTGGGTGGCCGTGGAGTGCGTGTACGATGTGGACCGGGGAAAAGTTCTGGAACTGGTGGCAACCATCCGCGGAGAGGTTCACGAATAGGCGGGGCCGGCCGGCCCCGGATTAGGTAGGGGCAAGGTAATGCCTTGCCCAAGGAGGACAAAATGGCCGCGATCGTGCTGGACGGCCGGGCTACGGCCAAGGCGATGCAGGGAGAACTGGAGGAACAGGTCCGGGCCTTTGTGGGCGAGCGGGGCTTTGTCCCCACGCTGGCGGTGGTGCGGGCCGGGGAAGACCCGGCCTCGGTGAGTTATGCCCGCACCATCGTGAGCACGATGGAGAAGCGCGGCCTGCGGGCGGTGGTGCACGCCCTGCCGGCCGAGGTATCCCAGCAGGAGATGGTAGAACTCATCTCTCGGCTGAGCGCGGATCCAGGGGTGCACGGCATTATGGTGCAGGAGCCGTATCCCCGTGGAATCGACCCCAACGCCCTCCTGGCCGCTCTGGACCCCCGTAAGGATGTGGACGGGGTGCACCCCGAGAATGCCGGCCGACTGGCCCAGGCCGAGCCGGTGGGACGGGGTGCTCCGGGGCCGGCCTTTTTCGTCCCGGCCACGCCGGCCGGGGGGATGGAACTCCTGCGCCGCTACGGAGTGGAATTCGCCGGGAAACACGCCGTCGTGGTGGGACGCTCCAACATCGTCGGCAAGCCGATGGCGCTCCTCCTCCTGCGGGAAAATGCCACCGTGACGGTCTGCCACTCGCGCACCTCCGACCTGCCTTCTGTCTGCCGCCTGGGCGACATCCTGGCCGTGGCTGTGGGCCGGGCAAAGATGGTCCGCCGGGACTGGGTGAAGCCGGGGGCGATTGTCGTGGACTTTGGGGTGAACTTTGTCCGAACTTGCCCGGCCTGCGGGGCCGACAACCGCGATACGGCGGAGGTCTGCGCCGGCTGTGGCGCCTCCCTGGAGGGGGTGGAGGCCCGGATGGTCGGCGACGTGGACTATGAGGGGGTGGCGGAGGTGGCCGGGATGATTACCCCGGTGCCGGGCGGGACCGGGCCGATGACCAACGTGATGCTGATGCACAACCTGCTGGCGGCGGCGCGTCAGGTCGGGCGGTCGAAGTAGATACTCTTCCCCGTGGCCGAGAGGGGGATGCCCATAACAAAATCGGCCTCGATGAGGCCCAGGCGGCGGGCGCAGACGCCGATGCGGTACATGATGCGGTTATCCACGTTGAGGAGAGAGGCGACCTTGGCCGCCGAGCCCAGGGCAATGCCCATGTCGAGCAGGCGCAGGGCACAGTTGGGGCCGCGGAACTCGCCCTCGAAGGTGTTGGGCTGAAGGCATTTTTCCAAGCCGCAGGCGCCGCAGTTGAGGCCGAGGGTTTTGGCCTCCTTCAGGCCGATAAGCACCACGGCGGCCGAACGGCGGACGTTCTCTCCATCGCGATCAAAGTTCTTTTTACCCGACTCCTGGCCGTAGCGCACCATGTCGTCGGCCAGGCGATGGAGGACCGATGGGTCTTCGATGATCTCGATCACGATGTAATCCTGGCCGGCCGCCTTGGGGGCGGTGCGGGCGGCCAGGGCCATCAGTTCGGCGACGGTGTGGATGCCGTTCATTGTTTCCGGACCTCCTGGGTGGTGTTCTCTTCTTCGGCGGGCCGGCCGGCCGCTTCGGGCCTGGAGGCCATGGCCCGCTGGGCCAGGTGGGCATAGACGGTGCCGGGGAGGGCCTCGATCACCTGGTTGAAGTGGACGATCGCGAGGTCTTTCTTTCCCAGACGCTGGTAGGCCAGGCCCAGGTTGTAGTGGCAGGCGGCCTCGTAGCGCGGGTTAAAGTGGCGGGTGGGGCGGCGGACGAGGGCGCTTTCCAGGGCTTCGGCGGCTTCCTGCGGCCGGCCGGCCCGCAGGAGGGTCGCCCCCCGGTCGATCTGGGCGATCACGTAGCCAGAGGCATCGGGCCACAGCCGCAAGGCCGCCTCATAAAACCCCAGCAGACGGGCCGGCGGTAGGGTGTTGCGGAGCACCCGGGCCAGGTCCACCAGAAGCCGCACCCGCATCGTCAGCAGATAGAGGATGACCAGGAGGAGGATAGGGTGGGGGACGAGCGTCCCGCTCAACCCCAGGAGGGCAAAGGCGGCCGTGATGCCCAATCCCTCCAGGGCAAATTGCAGGGAAAGCCCCTCCCGGCGTAGCCAGGCCAGCCCGCCGAAGATGGCCACGTAGCAGAAGCCGACGGCTAAAAGGATCAGGACGAGGTTCAAGCCGGCCCTCCCCCGCTCCGGAAGAGGTGCTCGGCCGTCCGCTCCAGCATCGAGACGCCGCAGACTTCGGTCTCGAAGAGCGGCACAACGGCCCGCACATCGGGGAAGGTGCGCCGGATTTCCTCCATATACTCGTCCTGCATCCGGAGGCGGTTGAGGACGAACTCCGGGGCCTTTTCCCTGATGGCGGCGCGGTCAATGCACATATTCACGATCACGCCGCCCACCGGGATGCCGAATTCGTGAAACCACTGGATAAAGCGCCGGATGACGGCGATGGGCAGGGCCTCGGGGAGGGTGACGAAGAAGAAGGCGGTCAGTTCGGGGTTGGTCAGCAACTCCTTGGCATGGCTCATCCGCTGGCGAAAAGAGAGGAGGTACTCCATCAGGGGGTCTTTTTCCTGCTTGCGCTTGCTAAAAGAGAGGAGTTCCCGCAGGGTGCGGGCTTCTTCCCGGCTCTTGACCATCTTGTTGACCCAGAGGGAATAAACGCTGGACATCCCCAGGAGGCGGCGGGCGTTGGCCGTGGGGGCCGTGTCGAAGACGTAAACCTCATATTCGTCGCGGAACATGAGGTCGATCATGTTCTCGAACATGGCCGATTCCTCAAAGGCCGGGTTCATCGTGGCCGATTCGACGAATTCATCGGCCCGGGTCTTGATGTCGGCGAATTTGAGGAACCACTCGACCTTTTCCCGAATCTCCCGCTTCGACTTTTCGATCGTGTCGCGGGTGTCAATTTCATAGGCCCAGAGGTTGGTCTGGCCGACCACCGGGGTAGGAGCGCCGAAGACATCCTGGCCCAGACAACTGGTCAGGCTGTGCACCGGGTTGGTCGAGGCCAGGAGGGTACGGCGGCCCTGCCGGGCGAACCAGAGGGCGGCGGCCCCGGCCATGACCGTCTTTCCCACGCCGCCTTTGCCCCCGAAGAAGACGTACTTCAGGCGGGGATGTTCGTTCAGAAACTGCACCATCGCTTTTTCGATCACGGTTTCCCTCCTATTCCTCGCCGAACATGGCCTGGGCCATGCGCTCGATCATCGGCAGGCCGGTGATGTCTCGCTCGAACTCGGGAATCCGGGCGATCACTTCCCGGCCGAAGGTGCGCTCGATCTCGGCCAGGTACTTTTTCTGCATCGCCAGGCGGTTGCGCAGGTATTCGGGAATGTCCTGCTCGGCCAGTTCCGGTGGGAGGACGCGGTTGACGATGTAGCCGGAGATCGGCACACGGAATTTAGCAAAGAGTTGGGCCGCCTTCACCGTATCCAGGATGATCATCTCCTCGGGGATGACGACGAAGAAAAAGGCCGTCTTCTGGCGGTCGGTCAGGATGCTGGAGGAGGTGTTGATGCGGTAGCGAATCTCCTGGAGTTCGCGCAGGATTTTATCCTCCTCCATCTCCTCCCGACGTTGCATGATACGGGCCACCTGAGCGTATTCTTCCATCTCCTCGCGCAGGGCGGTGATCTTGGCGATCCACTGGTCGTAGACGCTGGCCATGCTCAGGTAATAGAGGGCGTGGCCCAGGGGGACGAGGTCGTAGATGTAGTAATCATAGTCCTGGCCCACCACGATGTCCACGACGGCATCGAAGATGGCACTTTCCTCCATGGCCGGCTCGGCGGCAGCGGCCCGGATATAATCCTCGATCTCGTCCGGGACGGCTTCCAGGCCGTACATGTTCAGAATCCTCCGGCGGATTTCCTCCTGATATTCGCGGATGCGTCGGTCGGCGTCGATCTCTTCGGCAAAGAGGTTGGGGATGATTTCCACCGGCCCCTTGCCGAAGATGTCCCGCTGGAAGATGTCGGAGAGGGAGGCCTGAGGGTCTACAGAAAAGACCAGGACGCGGTGGCCCTGCTGGGCCAGCCAGTAGGCGGTGGCGGCGGAGAAGGTGGTTTTTCCCAATCCCCCTTTGCCGCCGAACATGATGTAGCGTCGTTCCGGGTGTTCGTGGAAAATTCGGGCCAGGGACATCGTTTCCTCGCTTTCTAGGCCAGGGCGTCGGTCAGGTCGCGCTCGCGGAGCATACGCCGTTTCCAGGTGGCGATCTGGGGGACGACGTAAGGCAGGATACGCAGGGAGTAATAGGGCGGCAGGATGGGGATGCCCAGGAGGTCCCCCATGGTGATGAGGATAAAAAGGTGTTCCATGCTGCCCCGCGTCTTCAGGGCATAGCGGGCCATATCGTGGCCGGCCATGCCGTAGAGGATGCTCTTGAAAGCATCCCAAAATCCACCGGACTTTTTCTCTTCTTCGGCCATTGTTTCTCCTCCATCGGTGTCCTTTTCAACCGATCTCCTGATCGAAAAGTTCGGTCAGGTCTTTTTCCCGCAGGACGCGGAAGCGCCATCCGGCCAGGTAGGGGAAGGCATAGGGCAATAGCCGTAGGGTATAGTAAGGTGGGAGGATCGGCAGGCCCATCAGGTCACCGAATACGGCCAGGACGAAAAGACATTCCAGCCTCCCGCGTTCCTTCTCCAGTTCGCGCACCCACTCGTAGAGGCTCATCCCGTAGAGAACCTCGCGGAGGGTGCGCCCGAACGCGCGGAGCCGAAAAGATAGGCCTTGCCAGAATCTTTTCCAATGTCTCACCGCTCTCCGTGTCATGGCACTTTCCTGGAAGAGGCGCGAGGGCCCTCCTGAGGCTCCCGCGCCTCTTCCAGTGCTTGTTCCAGGGCAAGCCGATCCCACCCAATGACCCGCCTCCGGCCCTGCACGATGAAGGCCGGGTAGCGCCGGACCAGGTGGCGCAGACACTTCCAGAAGCCTTCCGGGGATTGGGGATCGAGGAAACGTACCTCCAGTTCGGCTCCGTAGCGCCGAAGCAATTCCTCTACCCACAAGCGCAGCCGTTCGGCTTCCTCCCGAATATCCGGGGGATATTCCCCGGCCATTTCCCGGCGCACCTGGTTGCCCAGTTGGGCATCCATCAAGCGCTCGCACGACATACAGGGCCGCAGCGTCGTCAGGAGCGGGGTGATGATTTCCAGTCGAACGGTCATCTCTTTCGGGCCGGCGGGCTGTTCCTAACCCGCGATATAGTGCTCTTAGCGGGCCGCCTTGGCCATCTCCGCCCGACGGCGGAGGATGGAGAGGATGGCGTCCACGGCCAGAATAACGGCCAGCACGATCAGAATCACCGAGAGAACCCCGATGGTCACCTGGGCGGCGATGTCCTGCCAGGCCGTCAGGGTGCGGAGTTTGTTGAAGAAGGCGTTGTAGGCCGACCAGACCAGCGCCCCGATGGTGGTGACGAACATGAAGATAAAGGGCCAGAAGGTCCACTGGTAGTTCTTGGCCTTGGACATGAGCCAGATGGTAACGAGCAGGAGGGCCAGGGAGGCCATCAGTTGGTTGGCCGCGCCGAAGACGCCCCAGATCTGGATAAAGGGCACCAGCCAGATCAGGATCAGGGTGAGGATGAGGGCCACCGCGGAGCCGACGTGGATGTTCTTGAGGGCGGGGATTGCATCCCCCAACGCCTCGGCGCTGGCCACGCGCATGAAGCGCACCGCCAGGTGCATGATGGTCAGGGCCATCAGGGTGAGGAAGATGGCACCATAGGCCTTGCCAAAGCCCGCGCCCAGCGCCTGGTCCAGCCCCCAGTTGTTCAGGAAGTTCGAGAGGCCGCTGGAGAAGACGACCGCTGCTTTACCCGGCCCGCCGGCATCCAGGTAGCCCTGGTAACTACCGAAGGCCGCGGTGGCGGTCAGGAAAGCGATGGTGGCAAAGAACATCTCCAGGAACATGGCCCCGCCGCCCACGTACAGGCCGTCCGTCTCCTTCTCCAGTTGTCGGGCCGTTCCGGAGGAGGAGACCAGGCTATGCCAGCCCGAGATGGCCCCGCAGGCGATGGTCACAAAGAGCATCGGCCAGAGGGGACCCGAGCCTGTGGTGAAGGTCGTGGTGGCCGGAAAGTCCCCCATACCCGGCGCCTTGATGAACAGACCTACCACGCCTCCGATGACGCCGAGAAGGACGATCCAGAAGGAGACGTAGTTGATCGGCTGGGCCCAGCGCCAGATGGGGAGGACGGCGCCCAGGTAGCAGAAGATCGCCACCAGGAGGCTACCGATGAAGCCGGCCTGGGTCACGTTCAGGAACAGGACAGGGCTTTTGCCGTCGGGGCCGATGCCGTAGATGGTTTTGAAGAATTCCTGCACTGCCGGCAGTGTTCCCACCCAGATGCCCACCAGGGCGACGACGACGGTGACGATGGTGGTGAGGATGATGTCCTGCTTCCACTTGTAGGTCATCTGGCCGGCCAGGAGGCCCGCCCCAATCACGATGAGCACGCCCAGGGGCACGGCGGGGTTGGTGAGCAGGTTAAAGCCCACCTGAATCCCGAAGGCCCCCATAATCATCAGGATGTAGACGTAGATATAGGCCAGAAGGATGCTGCGGGCGCGGGGGGAGATGAGGCGGTAGGAGAGGGCACCGAAGGTCTGGCCCTCCTCCCGGACGCCGATCACGATGCTGCTATAGTCCTGGACCCAGCCGATGAAGAAGGTGCCCAGGATGATCCACAGGAGGGCCGGTAGCCATCCCCACTGGACGGCGATGATCGGCCCCAGGATGGGGCCCAGGGCGGCGATGGACTTGAACTGGTAGCCGAAGAGGACGTTGCGGTTGGCGGGGATGAAATCCACGCCGTCCATATACATCTTGGCCGGCGTGGCGCGTTTCGCGTCCGGCTGGATGACGCGCCGATCAATGGTCTTGGCGTAGACCCAGTAGCCTACCCCGAAGGCAACAGCAGCGATCAGAAGAACCCACAGAGCGTTCATCTCTCACTCCTCCTTGCGAGTAAGAGCCCGCGCTTGCGTCGGGTTCGCACCTTTAGCCCAGTGATGGTTCGCTAATCCTCACCTCCTTTCGAGGAACCAGCCCGCCGGCCGAAGATATGCTGTTGTCAAAGCAGTTTTATTATAGCACGGCCGGCACCTAAAGTCAAGAAAGCGCATTAGCCTATTAAATATCACCGAAGCACTGAGGAAATGATGAACACTCGTGAGCGACGGCAGTAGGGGCACAGCTTCTCAGCCGGCCGGAAAAAGTCCCGGTGACATGATCTTTTGAGCAAACGGATCGGCTTCGGTGACACGATCATTTGACTTGACGCAGGGGTGCGACGGAAGGGGAGGGGACCGTCGCCCGTACCGGGGAAAGAGCGCATTCCGGCACATCCTCGTTGAAGAAGGAGAAAATGGAACTATTCGGGCCTGTTCACTTTGCTCAAGCAGGAAGGATCGCCTTCTTCTGGTGTCTCAACCACTTTGGCCGTATTCACCGCGATGGTTCATCCCTTTGCCTCATGCCTGAACTTTAGCGAAATTGAGGCCACACCCTTTTGCCATCCCATCGCTCTGCATACGTTCACACCGAGATCGCCGGGAAATTGTCCTGGGTTCGGAACGCGCTAACGTCCCGCGGTAAGCAGGATCTCCGCATCGGCCGGCATTCCGGGCTTGAGCAAGTGCTCCGGGTTGGGAACACGCACACGAATGGCATAGACCAGGTGGACGCGCTCCTTCTCCGTCTGTACGTCCTTGGGGGTAAACTCGGCGCGGGGGGAGATGTAGACGACCTCGCCCAGGAAGAGCCGACCGGGGAAAGAGTCCACCCGAATCCGGACCTGCTGGCCCAGTTGCACCCGGCCGTAGAGGTTCTCCGGCAGGTAGAGGGTCAGGCGGACGGTATCCAGGTCGCCCAGGGTGAGGAGGGGCAGGCCGGGTGCGGCCAGTTCGCCCTCATGAATGGAGCGCACCAGGACGATTCCGCTGACCGGGGCGCGCAGGGTAGCCCGCTCCACTTGCAGGCGCAGGAGCAGGGCGGCAGATTCGGCCTGGCGCAACTGGGCCCGTCGGGCCTCCACCTCGGCCGGAGCGGCACCGGCCTCGGCCTTCCTCAGGGCCGCCCGGGCCACCTCCACGGCGGCAACCGCCTGAAGGTACTGCGCTCTGGCCTGGGCCACCTGCGCCTGGATGGAAAGCGGTTCGGAAACCATCCACCCCAGGTCCGCCGAAAGGCGTTGCGCCGTATTCCGGTTGGCCTGGGCGATGGCGTTGTTCTGAGTCTCCAGGGTGACGGCCAGGTTATAGTTCAACTCGCCTATCTGCATCAGGCGCTCGGCATCCTCCACCCGTCGCCAGGCGGCGGCCTCCTCGTCCTTTTCGACCTGGGTGAGTTCGCGGGTCTTTTCCTGCTCCCGGTTGCGCCAGTAGATGCGGCTGTAGTTGGCCTGGGCATCGCGCAGAAGGTTGGCAGCGTTGTACCACAGGAGGCGGGCATCCTCCTTCACCGTATAGCCGACCTGCTGGGTGTTGAGCACCATATACTCGGTGACCTCCTTAAGGCCCTGGGCGACATGGTACTGGGCGATGATCTGCTGGGGGTCCTGGGCCACGGCCTGGGCTGCCCGCCACAGTTCCAGCGCACCGCTGCGGGCGGCCAGTGCCTGGGTCAGGGCCGCCCGGGCCTGGGCCAGTTCCTCCGGGGTGGCTCCCTCCTCAACCCTTTGCAGGGCCGCCTGCGCCGCATCCACCGCCGCCTCCGCCTGGGCTAACTGGGCCCGCAGGAGGGCATCGTCCAACTGGATGAGCACCTGGCCGGCCTGAACCGCATCCCCTTCATCCACATAGATGGCGATAACCCGCCCACCGATCTCGGAGGCCAGGTCCACCTCCTCGACCTCGATGATGCCCGAGGCCGTGAGGACTTCTTCGGAACGCTCTGCCGGGGGACGGTCCAGCCAGCGCCAGGCCAGGGCCGCCGCAGCCGCCAGCAAGGCCAGGACGGCAAACGCCAGAAAGATTTTCTTCCTCAGACCGGCGATTTTCCCGAACATCACGGACCTCCCTAGCCGATCCTCTTCTTCAGCCGAACGGCGCTCAGAACGGTCATCAGAAGGCCGAAGACGGCCAGGACGGCCACGTCCGGCCAGATTTGCTCCAGCCCCGCTCCCTTGAGGACGATGCTCCGCACGACGCGCAGATAATAGGTCAGCGGAATGAAACGGGTGAAAAACTGGATGACCGGAGGCATCGTTTCGATGGGAAAGAGGAAACCGGAAAGGAGCAGGGTGGGGAGCATAATGAAGACGGCGGTCTGCTGGGCCTGGTACATGGTCTGGGAGATGGTGGAGATAAAGAGCCCCACGCCCAGGGAAAAGGTCAGGAAGATGAAGGAACAGCCCACCAGGAGGAGCAGGCTGCCGCGAATCGGCATCCCGAACCAGCCCGTGGCGACAAGCAGGGCCAGCCCGACATCGGCCAGGGCCACGGCGACATAGGTCGAGATCTTCCCCACAATCAGTTCAAAGGGTTTGATCGGGGTGACCACCAGTTGTTCGAGAGTGCCCCGCTCCCGCTCGCCGACGATGGAGAAGGCGGCCATGGCCAACGTCAGCCACTGGAGCACCACGGCCACCAGCCCCGGCACGTTGAAGAGGATGCTGTCCATCGCCGGGTTGTACCAGACACGGGTGCGAAAATCCAGCCCCATAGCCGGCAGTCGCCCGCCCAACCGCTCGGCGACGAGGCGGGCCGACTCGCTCTGGGCGATAATCACGGCGTAGGAATAGGCCCGGGTGGCGATGGTCGGGTCGGAGCCGTCAATGAAGAACTGCACCGGAACGGAGCGACCCCTCTGGGTTTCGGCCGCGTAGCCGGCCGGGATGACCAGGGCCACCTTGACCCGACCGCCGTCCATCAAGTCCTCGATCTCCGAGTAGGAAGCGACATAATAATTCGGGTCGAAGTATTGCGACTGATAGAAGCGCTGCACCAGGGCGCGGCTGGCCGGCGAGTTATCCTGGTCCCACACCGCCATGGGGGTATGCTTGATCTCGGTGGTCAGGGCATAGCCGAAGAGGAGGAGCATGACCACCGGCTGCAATAGAATCATTGCCAGGGTGCGCGAATCGCGCCAGATATGCAGGAATTCTTTGCGCATCACCGGCCAGATACGGGAACGCATCGTTTCCTCCTGCCGGAGACGGCTACCCGTTTCGCGCCAGGATCAATCCGCCGAGGAGGCCTGCGGTTGCAGGCCGTAAAGGAAGAGGCGGGCCAGTTCGTCGCTGATTTCCTCCGGCGAATCGCTCAGCAGGCGGCGCTCTTCATCCAGGAGGGCCACCAGGAGAAAGGTCAGGAAGGCCCCGACCAGGGCTCCGGCGACGACGCGCACGTTGCAGGGGCGCACATACCCCTGGGCGACACGTTGTTCCAGGAGGCCCACGAGTCGGTCGGTCAGCCGCAGGATGACGGCCTCGAAGTAAGCCTGGCGCATCTCCTGGTTCATCAGGAGTTCGCCCAGGAGGAAGCGGATGCGGCCGGCGTGTCGCCAGGCCAGTTCCAGGCGGCTGCGGAACGTCTCCCGGAGCAGTTCCAGCGTGCCGGTCCTGGGTTGCGCTTCCAGGTCTTTTCCCAGGTACTCGTCAACGACCTGAGCGGCCGCGGCCACCAGGAGGTCCTTCTTGGTGGGAAAGTGGTTGAAGATCGTGCCCTCGGCCACCCCGGCGCGGCGGGCGATCTGACGGGTGCTGGTGCGGTGAAAGCCCTGGCAGGCGAAGAGGTCCAGCGCCGCCTCCAGGATTCGCCGGCGGCGCTCGGCCTTGCGCTGCGTACGTTTCTCCGACATGCTTTTCCTCCGGCCATGATGAGTGAGTGCTCACTCAATTATTATACCTGCCGACCTCCGCCTTGTCAAATTTTTGGGGGACTTGACTTTTGGGCCTGGACATGCTAAGATTTCATTGCGAGGCCACCCGGGCATCTTGGGCCGGGGTTTCCCCGGCAGAAAGGAGGTGAGGTAGCGGAAAATATCTCGGGCCAAGCCGTGTTGTAAGCAGAAAGAACCGGAGGAGAAGGCCATGTTCGGCAAGCGTGCGTTCTTTTCCACCGTGGTGGTTCTGACGCTGGTCCTGACCGTGCTGGGGGCCTGTGGCCCGGCGGGCACCCCTCCGCCACCCAAGGGTGGCACCTTTATCTTCGGCCGGGGCGGCGACTCGGTGCAGCTGGACGCGGCCATTGTCACCGACGGCGAAAGTTTCCGCGTGACCGGCCAGTGTCTCGAGCCGCTCTACCAGTACGACAAGGGCAGCACCCGCCCGATTCCGGCCCTGGCGACCGAATGCACCCCCAATGCCAACGCTACCGAGTGGACCTGCAAACTGCGCCAGGGCGTCAAATTCCATGATGGCACTCCCTTCAACGCCGATGCCGTCATCTTCAACTTTGAGCGCTGGCGCTTCACTAACCATCCCTACCACTATCCCAGCCAGGTGTTCGAGTACTACGAGGCCATGTGGGGCGGCTTTGACGACGACAGCCTGATCACCAAGGTCGAGAAACTCGACGACTATACCGTCAAGTTTGTCCTGAAGGAGCCCCTGGCCCCCTTCCTGGCCAACCTAGCCATGGATATGTTCGCCATCTCCAGCCCTGAAGCCATCAAGAAGTGCGGCGAAAAGTACGGCATGCCGGAGTGTGGCTGCGTGGGCACCGGCCCCTTCAAGTTCAAGGAGTGGGTGACCGGCGACCACATCACCGTGGTGGCCAACGACGAGTACTGGGGTGGCCGGCCGAACATTGATGCCATCGTCTGGAAGGTCATCCCCGACGACTCGGCCCGCTTCCTGGCCCTCAAGGCCGGCGACATCCACGCTCTGGAGCAGGCCACCCGCGAGGACGTCCTCTCCGCCCTGAATGACCCCAACCTCTACGTCCTGGCCCGGCCGGCCCTGAACACCGCTTACCTGGCCTTCAACTACAAGATCGTGGAGTTCCAGGACAAGCGGGTGCGCGAGGCCGTGGCCCATGCCCTCAACCGCAAGGCCATCGTGGAGAACTTTTACGGCAAGTACGGCGAGGTGGCCACCAACTTCCTCCCGCCGATGGTCTGGGGCCACAACCCCGACATCCAGGACTGGACCTATGATCCGGAACTCTCCAAGAAGTTGCTGGCCGAGGCCGGCTTCCCCAACGGGTTGAGCGAAGTGACGATCGCCGAGGACCTCAAGGATGCCGAGGGCAACGTCGTCTACAGGGCCGGCCAGAAGATCCCACTCCGCCTCTACTATATGCCGGTGACCCGCTTCTACTACCCCAGCCCCAAGGAGATCGCCGAAGCGATGGCCGCAGACCTGGCCAAGGCCAACATCAACGTCACGCTGGAACTGGCCGGTGACTGGCCGACCTACCTGGGACTTCGCCGCACCGGCCTCCTGGTCGGGCTCTATATGCTCGGCTGGGGCGGCGATAACGGCGACCCCGACAACTTCCACGGCTACTTCTTCGGCGGCCTAAGTTCCCCCGACGAGGTCAAGAAGCCCGATCCCCGCGAGGGCTGGTATGCCAACCAGCAGGTGGCCACGCTCTGCTACCAGGCCCTGGTCAACCCGAACCAGGCCGAGCGGGAAAAGATCTACAAACAGATCGAGCAGATTCTGCACGATGACGTAGCCCGCATCTGGATCGCCCACAACAATACTCCGCTCATCTTCTCCAAGAAGGTAAGCGGTTATGTGCCGCAGCCGGTCGGTGCGGACTACTACGAAGGGGTTGCCATTCAGCCCTAGTGCACCCTGGTGGCCTGGGCTTGCATCCGGGGGGTGCGGTCTCCTCCGCACCCCCCGGTGTCCACGGAGGGTGAACGTTGTTCCAGTATATCGTCCGCCGCCTGATCTCGCTCATCCCTACTTTGCTGGGCGTCACCATCGTCGTCTTCCTCTTCCTGCGCCTGATCCCCGGCGACCCGGCCGTGGCCATGTTGGGAGAGCACGCCTCGCAGGAGAACGTCGCCCGCATCCGCGAACAACTGGGCTTCAACCGCCCCCTTTTCCTGGATGTGGAGGCTCTCCGTCGGGGCGACCTGGCCGGATTTTTCGACAGCCAGTACATCCGTTTCTTGGGCCGGCTCCTCCAGGGCGACCTGGGCAACTCCGTCCACTATCGCCGGCCGGTGGCCGATGACCTGAAACAGCGTTTCCCGGCCACGGCGGAATTGACCGTCTTCGCCATGCTCGTAGCCATCGTCGTCGGAGTGCCGGTCGGCATCATCTCCGCCGCCAAGCGGAACTCGCTTTTGGATAGCGTCAGCATGATCGGCGCCCTCATCGGCGTCTCCATGCCGATCTTCTGGCTGGGGCTGATGGAAATTATGTTCTTTGCCGTTTTTCTGAAGGTTCTGCCCTTCGGAGGGCGGCTCGATCCCTCCACCTCCCTGGAGGTCCATACCAACTTTTATCTCATTGACAGCCTGATCACCGGCAACCTGCCGGCCCTGGGGGACACCCTCGAACACCTTATTTTGCCCTCCCTGGCCCTGGGCACCATCCCGATGGCCATCATCGCCCGGATGACCCGCTCCAGTATGCTGGACGTCCTCCAGCAGGATTACATCCGCACCGCCCGGGCCAAGGGACTGCGCGAGCAGGTGGTGTTGGCCAAGCACGCCCTGCGCAATGCCCTCCTCCCGGTGGTCACCATCGTCGGGCTTCAGACGGGCATCCTCCTCTCCGGCGCCATCCTGACGGAGACGATCTTTGCCTGGCCGGGGGTCGGGAAGTGGATGTACGACGCCATCGCCGGCCGCGATTATCCTATCGTCCAGGGCGGGACCCTGGTCATCGCCCTTGTCTTTGTCATCATCAACCTCCTGGTGGACCTCTCCTACGCCTTTCTGGACCCTCGCATCCATTACGAATGAGGCTGGATGCCGTCGAGAAGGCAGAGACTCCGCTCTACGGTAAAGGGTCGGATGAGAAAATGAGCGAAGCGAAGGTGGAACTTTTTGAAGCGGCGGAGGCGGCGTTGCGCGAGCACCGCTCGCCCTGGGTCCTGGCCTGGCGGCGGCTGATGCGCAACCGCACGGCCCGATTGGGCCTGGGCATTATCCTCTTTTTCGTCCTGGGCACGGTGCTGGCCCATTTCTTCTGGCCCTATAACCCCAAGATGGATAGCGATTATGCCCTCAAACTCAAGCCCCCCATCCTGGTGCCCACCGAGGAGATCCCCTCCGTCCACCCCTTTGGCACCGATTCCGTCGGACGCGATGTCTTCCGGCGGGTTGTCCACGGGGGATGGAACTCGTTGCGGGTGGGGCTGGTGGCGGTAGGCATCTCGCTGAGCATCGGCGGGATTCTGGGCCTCCTGGCCGGCTTCTATGAGAGTATGCCGATCGGCCGGAGCGGGCGGGCCATCCTGGGTGGCCTCATCGGGGCCACTCTGGGCGTGATACCGGCTCTTGTAGGCGGGCAGGTGTTTGACCAACTGGGAGAGGCAGCGAACCGGGGCATCCCTTCGGCCCTCCTGGAGCCGGCCTGGTATACCGGGGTGCTATCCGCGCTGGCCTGGGTGATGCGCTTTTTCCTCCAGAACCTGGAGGTCTGGCTCTTCGGGGCGCTGGGGGTTGCGGCCGTCCTGCTGGAAGAGCGGCTTCCGGTGTGGAGAAACGGGCGGGTCAACCCGTGGCGTTTTCTTGCCCTGGTCGTCCTGGGCCTGCTGCTGGGCGGGGGGCCGGCCCTGGCGGTGGGCCCCTACGTGGCCCTGGTCTGTGCCCTGCTGGGCGCCTTGATCGGCGGCCTCCTGGCTTTGCCGCTGAGCGGCCCGCTCTTTTCTAACCTGATTATGCGCCTGATGGACATCATCCTGGCCTTCCCCGGCATCTTGCTGGCCATCGCCATCGTGACGATGCTGGGGGCCGGCCTGGAAAAGGGCATGATCGCCATCGGTGTCGTCAACATCCCGATCTATGCCCGGCTGGTGCGCTCTTCGGTGCTTTCGGTGATTCAGAACAACTACATCGAAGCGGCCCAGGCGCTGGGAGCCGGCACCGGTCGCATCCTCTTCCGCCACATCGTGCCCAACAGCCTTTCCCCGGTTATCGTCCAGGCGACGATGGGGCTGGCCAGTTCCATCCTCTCGGCAGCGGCACTGGGCTTCCTGGGATTGGGGGCCATACCCCCGGAGCCGGAGTGGGGCGCCATGTTGGGCGACAGTTATCGCTACCTCAGTTCCGGCAACTGGTGGGTGGTCCTCTTCCCCGGCCTGGCCATCATGCTCAGTGTGCTGGGCTT
>DAOUAK010000015.1:0-35791 GCA_034433695.1 Chloroflexia bacterium | reverse complement strand
CCAGATGGTATTCTCAAAGGTAGTACAGGCCTGGAAAAACTGGGTGCCCATTTCAAAGGTGTAGGAAGCGATCCCCAGTTCCCCGTAGGACCAGTCGTCGGTGGTGCCGTCGGTGGTGTAGAGGTCGTTGGACTGTTGCGGGGTATAGTTGTTGTACCAGGCCAGTTTTCGCCCCAGGGTCTGCAACTGGGCGCCGTTGGGGGCGTCGTTGCTGGTCCAGCCCCAGGGCCAGAGCACGAGTTGGCTGTAGGAGTGGAGGGTGATCAGGATGCCGGTGGCGTCGGGCGGGGCCGGGTCGTTATCGCCCGGGCCGCGCTGATCGGGGAAGAGGCTGAGCACGGTGCTCTGGATGGCCTGGGTCTCCGGCTCGGAGGCGGCGGAAGGGCCGCGGTAGGTTTCGGCGCAGGGGTTGCCGCTGGAGCCGCCGCAACAGGCCCACTTGAAGGAATGGTTGCGGTTCAGGTCGGTGCCCCAGTTGTTGGGGTCGACACAACCGTCGTCGTTATCCACATTCTTGCGCCACATCACCCCGCCCTCGGCAATCTTGCGCCCGTCGGGGTTGGTCATGGGGACGATATAGATGCGGTGATAGTCCACAAAGAAGGTGATCTCGGGGTTCACACCATAGCCCTGGAGGAGGTACTCGGCGAAGCGGGTGGCCGTTTCGGCGGTGGTGTACTCGCGGGCGTGGATTTCGGCCATGAGGAAGAAGGTCGGCTTGGTATCGAGCGGGGTAATGTCCTCGTTGGTAATACGCAGGGCGTAGATGTCGTAGCCCGGGTTCCCACCAGACATCACCTTATCCCACGAGTCGCCGATGTCGTAGAGTTCGGTCAGCGAAGGGTAGTTTGTAGCCAGGTCCTGCAGCGTCTGGTAGGTCTCCTCGACGGTGCGGTAGCAGGGGTAGCCGGGGATGGTATCGGGTCCCTGGCCGGGAAGCGGCTCGTTGCGCCGGCTCAGGAGGGCGGTCAGTTCCGGGACGATTTCCGGACGGTAGCCCAGGTCCTGAAGCCGGAGGTACTCCTCCGGCGTCACCGCGGCCACGGCGTAGCCCTGGTCGTGGTGGACTTCCCAGAGGTCGAGTTCGCCGGCCACGGCGTTCAAATCCTCGCGGCTTTCGTAGTGGAAACGTACCACCACGGGGCCGGCCGGGACCTCCTGCCCGGTCCTTGCCTCCGGTGCCCCCAGGACGCCGGGGATGAGGCCCAGGAAGAGGCCGGCCAGGGAAAGAAGGGAAAGAAACAGACGAAGACGGTTCATCAGCACACCTCCAAGAAGCGGTCCAAGGGCCTGTCTCCTATCTCAGCCGGCCCGGTCGAGTAGGGGCGAAAAAGTGGCCTGCGGCTTCGATCCGCGGCTTCGCTACTCGGCCGGCCCTCGTCGGCTGCCTGCGGGTTCGGCCCGAACGGTTACTCCACGGTGTCCAAGAGGGTCATCTCTGTCCTCCTTTGCTTCAGCCCGTCCGTCGGCCAAGGGTGCAGCGGCCCGTTTCCGGCCCTGCACGGGATTTCGACCTCCTTATCTGTCCCGAACGCCCCCGATGCCGGGCACCGGGAGATCTCCCGAGGGAAACCTCCCGGAAGTGCCTCCATTTGTGGGGGCCAACGCGACCGGGGTCAGGCCGGCCGGGGACGGCTCCGGCAAGCCGCGCCTTCGGTGGCGGAGACATTATACGACGGGCGGGAGAAAATGGCAAATCGGCCATCGCCCGCCGGTTGCAAAAAGGTGCGCAAAAAGACAACGTGTGGTATAATAAAAACGACATACGCTCTTTGGAAAAGAAGGCGACCATGGATCGGGCGATTCGGATGGGCACCTTTCTTTTACTGGGCCTGGCGCTTCTCCTGGGCGTGTGGGCGGCCGTGCCGAAGCCCGGACCCACCATCTCATCGTCTCCCACCCTTCCCCCGTCCGGCGAAGATGCCCCACCGGAGGCCCCCCGGCCGACCTTCAGCCTTTCTTACGATCCCCTTCCTTCGAGTGCGTCCCCCCATCCCAAGACCGGCCGCTATGTGGCGGCCTGGATGCCGACCGACTGGGATACCACCGAGGCCCGCGCTTCCTTCGAGGCCCATCTGGATATCCTGGATGAAGTCAGCCCAATCTGGTACGAGATGCGGAGCAACGGCACCCTGATGGTGCTGGGAGGCGCCCGTGACGAGACGCTCGTTCGCCTGGCCCATGAGGCCGACATTCTGGTCCTCCCCTGCCTGACCAACGGTTTCGACCCCGAGCGTACCGGCTACACCCTGAACCACCCGGAACGGCGCAGCAAGTTCGTGCAGCGCATCCTGGACGAGGTGGAGGAGTACGGTTATGACGGGATCGACATCGATTTCGAGGCCGTCCCGGCAGAGCAACGGGAAGAATTCACCGCCTTTATCCGGGAATTGGCGGCCGGCCTCCATGAAAAGGGCCGGCTCCTTTCGGTCGCCATCCATGCCCGCACCGGTGAAAAGGGTGGAGCGCCCGGGGCCCAGGCCCAGGACTGGGTGGCCCTGGGCCAGAGCGTGGACCGCTTCCGCATCATGACCTACGATTATCACTGGCGCGGCGGCGGCCCCGGCCCGATCGCGCCGATTTACTGGGTCCAAGAGGTGGTGGAGTACGCTCGGACCCAGGTGGACCCGGCCAAGATCGAACTGGGGATCCCGTTTTACGGCTACGACTGGGTGGGAGACCAGGGGAGCGGAGTCCGATGGTCGGAGATTCAGGCGTTGCTGGATACCTACCGGCCCAAGGTCAACCTGATGGAGTGGGATGGAAAAGGGGAAGTGGCCGAATCGTGGTTCACCTATCGGGATCGGGATGGCCTGCACACCGTCTGGTTCGCCAGCCGCCGCAGCCTGGAGGCCAAACTGGAACTTTTGGTGCAATATGATCTGGCCGGCATCGCCATCTGGCGGCTCGGTGGAGAGGACCCGGCCTACTGGGAGGCGATTCGGAAGATTCTGCCCCGTGACCCTTACGAGGTGCAGCGTTCTGTGCTCCGTTATCTTCCGGAGCCGTAGCCTGTATGGATGAAATTGAGGAACTCTACCAGAGCGGCCTTGCTGCAGCCCAGGCGGGAAACCGCCGTCTGGCCCAGGCCTTTTTCAAGCGCGTCGTCAGCCTCGATCCGCGCCACGGGGAGGCCTGGTTCCATCTCAGCGAAGTTCTGGACGACCCGGAGGATGTTGCCTATTGCCTGAAGGCCGTCCTGGCCATCCATCCCGACCACGCCAGGGCCCGGATGTTGCTGGACGTGCTGGAGGAGCGCCGGCAGGAACGTCCTCGGCCGACTCGTCCCCCGGAGGAATCTCCGCTGGCCGATCTGCGGGAGAAGGACCTCCTGACGATGCTGGCCGAAGCGCCGGCGGAGGCAACGTCCCGGACAGGAGGAAAACCCTTGCTCAAAACCGTCCCTTTTCAGGTGGTCGTTCGGGTTGGCGGCTTTGCCGTGGCCGTCTTACTGGTGCTTTTCCTGACCGTCTACCTGGCCGTGCAGCCGGTGGATGAGCGCCCTCCGGCCAGCACTCCCGTGCCCACCCTGGATCAGGCCCTGCTGGACGAGCAGAAGCGGGGAATCGTGCGGGCCTACCTGGGGCGGCTGGATATGCTTCTTGGCCCTCTCCGCCTGGCCCATGAGATCTACCGAAGCAGAAGCAACGTCCGGGTTTCCCTGCCCGAGCAGATGGAGCACGCCCGTGTGCTGCGGAATCAGGTGGACAAGACCCTGGAAGGGTTGAAGGACTTGCCCTGCCCGTCCGAATTTCCGTCCCTGGTCGAAGCCCACCAGGAGTATCTGAAGGGATTGACCCTGGAACGGGAAGGCCTGAGCGACCTGCTCCGCTACTACGAAACCCTGCAAGCGGACTTTTCCCGCCGGGCGGCAGATAGATTTCAGGAAGCCAGCGAGCACCTGGGGCGGGCCAGAGACATCTGGGCGGCCTATCGCACCTGGGTGGGACTATCCGAGCCGACACCGCTCCCCACCCCCACGCCGATCATCACCCCCACCTACGGGCCTACACCCACTCCAACCCCAACGCTTCCGCCCCTTCCCACCCGAACCCCTACCCCGTTCCCCACCAACCCTATCGGGTGATTTCCCGGCCGGCCAGGCGGGAAAATTCGGCGATGGCCTGCTGAGAGAGGGGGTGCTCGGCCATGGCGCGGATCAGGGACGGGGGAAGGGTCAGATGGTGGGCGCCGGCGGCCAGGCAGGCCAGAGCCTCCGGAACCTCGCGCAGGCTGGCGGCCAGAATTTCCACCCGCCGGCCGCTTCCCCGCAGGACGGTAGCGATCTCCTCGACCAGGGCGATGCCCCGGCCGGAGTAGCGGGTCATCCGGTTCACGTAAGGGATAATGTAGCGGGCTCCGGCCTCGGCCGCCAGATAGGCCTGGGCGGCGCTGAAGACGGCGGTGGCGGCGCAGGGAATTTCGGACGAAAGGCGGGCCAGGATGGCCAGGTTCTCCAGCGAAGCGGGAATCTTGAGCACAACCTGGGCGGGGGAGATGGCCGAGAAGCGCCGGCCTTCCTCCTCCAGAGCCCGGGGCTCAATGGCCGCGGGCTGGTAAAAGACCGGGCCAGGGCAAAGGGCACAGAGTTCGGAGATGATCTCCTCGGCCGGACGGCCGGCCTGGGCGATCAGGTTGGGGTTGGTCGTGACGCCGGCGATAAACCCCCAACCCAGCGCCTCTCGAACCTCGTCGATCCGGGCTGAATCCACATACAGGGCCATCTCGAGCTCCTACGTCCTTGAGGAAGCGGGGGCAGCCGGCTCGGCCTTCCGTCGCCGCCGCTTCAGGCGTTCCTCCAGGCGGGCGACGACGATGCGTTCCAGCATCAGGAAGGTATCCTCCGGCAAGGGAAAGTCCAGGCCGAAGGTGATGCTCCAGTCGCCGTCGGGCTGTCGGTCAGCCTGGAAGGTAAAGCGCCCCCTTCCCTCCACGCTGACAAATCCCTGGGCGATTCCGACATCGGGCAAAACATCGCGCACGTCCACGCTGAGGTCGAGCGTCTCATCCTGGAGGTCCTCCAGGGTGACGCTCAGGATGCCGGGCGGCGGCTGGCGGTGAAGCCCTTCGGCGACACCGATGGAGGAGAGGGCGGCGGCGATCAGCGGCTCGTTCAGCCCCGGGGGAATTTCGGGCTCGGGAGAAAAGGAGACCACCCAGCCCCTGCGCTGCTCTCGGGAAGCCTGAAAGCGAAAGGCCCCCAGCCGGCCGATGAAGATGGCGCCGTGGGCTTTTTCCCCACCCGGGGAAAGGTGGGTGCGCACAGTAATGTCTTCGGCAAGATGTTCATTCATGGCTTCTAACCTCGCCTGAGCAGGGCAAGTTCGGGACTTTCGCCTTCGGTATACCACCCGGAGGAAAGCCTTGTCAAAAGTTCACGGAGGCCCCCAGGGGGACGGGGAAGGGGCAAGAGAAACCCGCCCGTTCCGGGGGTTCTCACCAGGCGATACCAAAGTGGGAGAACTCGCCCTGGTAGGTCTCCCAGCGCACCTCGACCCGTTCGACCTCGGCCAGGCTGGGGCCGCGATGGCACCACTCGATCAGGTCCTGGAGGGCCTCCTCCTCGCCTTCGGCGACGACTTCGACCTGGCCGTTGGGAAGGTTTTTCACCCAGCCGGTCAAGCCGAGGAGGGTGGCACGCTGGCGGGTATAATGGCGGAAGTTGACCCCCTGGACGTAGCCGCTGATCCAGAGATGAACGCGTTTCCGGGCCATGTGAGACCTCTCCGGAGATTTTCATCACCCACGTTTGAAGCCTAAGCATACCATAAGCCTGCCGATCGGTCAAACGGGAATGGGCGTCCGGGTTACACGCCTGCATCTCATACCCTTGCTCCGGAAGGGCGTCGGGCTGCCGGCCCTTATCGAAAACCCGCAGGGCGGGCTTTCCAGCCCGACCCGGCCGGCCTGGAAAAGCCGCCCCACGCCCGTTTTCCGGATAGCCCTATTGCACCGTAATCAGGTCCCGGATGCGGGCGAAGGTGGCCGGGCCGATGCCGGGGACGTTCTGGATCTCCTCGATGGAAGAAAAGGGGCCGTGGGCCTGGCGGTAGTCAATGATGCGCTGGGCATAGCCGGGGCCGATGCCGGGCAGGCTATCGAGTTCGGCCAGACCGGCCGTGTTGATGTTGACCTTGCCGCCCGACGGCCCGGAAGGGGCGGCCCCGGCAGGGAGGGGCGTCGGCTCGGGCCGGGGCGTCTCCCCCCGGCGGGGGATGTGGACGTGCTCCTCGTCCTGAAGTCGCCGGGCCAGGTTGATCGCTTCGAGGTCGGCCTGGGAGGACGCCCCGCCGGCCGCCGCCAGCGCATCGGCCAGGCGCGCCCCGGCCGGGAGCGCATACACCCCGGGCCGCACGCCCGCCCCACTTACATAAACGACAATGGGCGGGGGCGTGGCCGTGGGAAGGGGAACTTCTGTCGGCCGGGGCGTGGGGGTGTAGACGACCACGGCGGCGGCCGGCGGGGCCGAAGGAGAGGCCGGCCGCCAGAGCAAAACCCCACCGATGAGGGTCAGGAGAAGTAGCCCGACCGTCAACGGCCAGCGTAACGGGCGCAGACGCTCCATCGCTCCCTCCTTGTATACCCATGTTACACCAAGAGTATACACGATTTTCCGCATTTTGTCAAGTGGCGGGAGGATGGGCTAAATTTTTCGGGAATAGGATAGCGGGTAGGGGCAGGGCAATGCCCCATCCCTACCCGGCCGGCCCTGTTTTGACAGAACCCGCTCCCCCGTGTACAATGGCTCAGGATAACCTTACGGAGGAACGATGTCCTGGCGACGACCGCTCTACCCCTTCACGGCTCTGGTGGGGCAGAAGCGAATGAAACGGGCCTTGATCTTGAACGCCATCAACCCCCGGATCGGCGGCCTCCTGATCCGGGGGCAAAAGGGCACGGGCAAATCCACCGCCGTGCGGGCACTGGCCAACCTCCTGCCCGAGATCGAGGTCGTCGCCGATTGCCCCTTCTCCTGCCCGCCGGATAGCCCGGAAATGATGTGCGACACCTGCCGCGCCCGACTGGAGCGGGGCGAGGAGTTGCCCCGCCGCCGGCGCAAGATGCGGGTGGTGGAACTCCCCATCAACGCCTCCGAAGACCGGCTGGTCGGCTCCTTTGACCTGGAGCAGGCCATCACCGAGGGCGTGCGCCGCTTCGAGCCGGGGTTGCTGGCCGAGGCCAACCGCGGCTTCCTCTACGTGGACGAGGTGAACCTCCTGGACGACCATCTGGTGGACCTCCTCCTGGACGCCGCCGCGATGGGCGTCAATGTGGTCGAGCGGGAAGGCATCTCCTACAGCCACCCGGCCCGCTTCATCCTGGTGGGGACGATGAACCCCGAGGAGGGGGAACTGCGCCCGCAACTCCTGGACCGCTTCGGCCTGTGTGTGGAGATCGCCGGCCTGGACGATGTGGAGGAGCGCATCGAAGTCATCACCCGCCGCGCCGCCTACGAGCGGGACCCCGTGGGCTTTGTCGCCGAATGGCAGGAGCGCGAGGAGGCGCTGGCCGCCCGCATCGTCGCCGCCGGCCGGCGCCTGCCCCACGTCCGGGTCTCCCGCGCCGACCTTCAGGCCGTGGCCGAACTCTGCCTCCAGATGGAGGTGCAGGGCCATCGCGCCGATATCACCATCGTGGAGACGGCCGTTACCAACGCCGCTCTGGAAGGACGCGAACACCTCCTCCCCTCCGACCTCCAACTGGCGGCAGAACTGGCCCTGCCGCACCGCATGAAACGGCTACCGCTGGAAGGCACCGGCCTGGACCGGGAACAGGTGGCCCGAATTCTGGAGCAGAGCACTTCTTCCCCTTCCTCCAGCCCGACGGAAAAGAACGATCCCCTGATCTCTCCTCCGTCGCCCCCTTCTCCGGAACCTCCCCAGGCCTCCGAGCCGCCCCAGACCATCCTGCGCGGCGGCTCCTCCGACGAACTCTACCGCGTCGGGCTGCGTTCGGGCGAGGCCGTCTTCCGACCGGGGGAAATCTTCCGCCCGCGCCGACTGGAGACCCGCGCCGACCGCCATCCCCGACGGCTTCCCGGCCGGCGCAGCCTGACCCGCACCCGGCGTCGCCAGGGGCACTATATCACCAGCCGCCCGCCCGACCCCCGTGGCCTCACCGACCCCGCCTTCGATGCCATCCTGCGGGCTGCCGCGCCCTTCCAGCGTCGCCGAGAGCACAACGGCCGGGCCGTCGTCCTGCGCCGCTGGGACCTGCGCCAGAAGGTGCGTATGCGCCGGGCACGCAACGTCATCCTCTTCGTGGTGGATGCTTCCTGGTCCATGGCCGCCGAGGCCCGGATGGAGGCCACCAAGGGGGCCATCCTCTCCCTCCTCATGGATGCCTACCAGCGACGCGACCGCGTCGGCCTGGTGGTCTTTCAGCGGGAGACGGCCTACCTGCTCCTTCCGCCCACCAACAGCGTGGAACTGGCCCGCCGGCGGCTGGAACACATCCCTACCGGCGGGAAGACGCCCCTGAGCCGGGGATTGCTTCTGGGCTACCGGGTTCTGGAGCAGGTGCAGCGGCAGAATCCCGAGGCCCTGCCCCTCCTCATCCTGGTGACCGACGGCCAGAGCAACGTTTCCATGACCGACCTCCCCCCGATGGAGGAAGCCTGCCGGGTGGCCGCCCAGATCGGCAAGCGGGGCATCCGCACCGTGGTAATTGATACCGAACATGAGCAGTTCAACCGGGGACTGGCCCGACGAATCGCCGAGGCCGCCCGGGGCGAATATTATCCTTTGGCCGAGATTCAGGCCCAGAGCCTGGTACGAACCGTTCGGAACCACCTGCCCGGAGAGAAAGCGGCCGGCTCTCCACCGGGCTCGCACTTTCATTCCCCTATAGGAGGCTAAAAAGAAGATGAGCGAACAGGAACAGAATTCGGTCCTTCCCCCCCTATCCGGCCCGGCAGAGGAAGCCGGCCTGCCCGACCAGCGGACCGTAGAGGCCGAAACCTTCCAGCGCCCCCGTAGCCTGCGCGACCTTCGCCCCGGCATGACCCTGGAAGGGAAGGTGACCAGCCTGGCCGTCTATGGCATTTTTGTAGACATCGGCGTGGAGCGGGAGGGATTGGTCCATATTTCCCAACTGAGCGACCACCCCGTCTCCAGTCCCGCCGAGGTGGTCCGCATCGGCGATATGGTCACCGTGCGTGTCCTGGAAGTGGACCCGCGCAGCAAGCGCATCAGCCTGACGATGCGCGAGCGGGCCGAGCCACAGGTGGATCCCCAGAAAGTGGCCGCTTTGGTGCCCGGGGCGATTCTGGAAGGCACGGTCACCAGCCTGACCCGCTTCGGGGCCTTTGTGGACCTGGGGGTAGGGCGGGATGGGCTGGTGCCGCTATCGCAGATGGGGCGTGGTGGGGTCCAGAAGGCCGGCGATGCCCTCCAGGTCGGCGAGCGGGTGCGGGTACGGGTGCTCGAGGTGGACCGGAAAAGCGGCCGCATCCGGCTGAGTATGCGCAACGTCTACGACCCGGAAGCCCTGGCCTCCCTGTATCCGGGCCGGGTGATGCGCGGCCGGGTGTCCGGCCTGGCCCCCTTCGGAGCCTTTGTGGACCTCGGGGTGGGTAAGGACGGCCTGATTCACCTTTCGGAGATGGGAGTGGGTGTCCGCCATCCCCAGGAAGTTCTCCAGGTGGGCCAGGAGGTCGAGGTACGGGTTATCGAGGTGGACCCGGAGACCCAGCGCATCAGCCTGAGTCTGGAACTGGAGGAGGCCGGCCTCCCCGAGCCCGTCTCGGAGCCGGAAGAAGAGGAACTTCCCCGCGAGGCCACGCTGGAGGACCTGGCGGCCCGCTTCTCCGCACTACGGACAGAGAGCCGGGCACAACCCATCCGGCGGGCCGACCGCGGCGAAAAGGAAAGGCGAGCCGTCCAGGAGGCGCTGCGCAGGACGCTGGAAAGTTCGCGGCCGGAGAAATGATTCCCATCGTCTGTTTTGTCGGTAAATCCGATTCCGGCAAGACCACCTTCCTGGAGAAGGTCATCGCCGAACTCAAGGGGCGGGGCTATCGGGTCGGCGTGGTCAAACACGATACCCATGCCTCGGAGCCGGACCGGCCGGGCAAGGATACCTGGCGACTGCGACGGGCCGGGGCCGGCCGGGTGATCCTCTCCTCGGCACGGTACCTGACCCTGGTCGAGGAGGTGGAGGAAGAACTCGGCCTGGAGGAAATCGCCGGCCGCTACCTGAACGACGTGGAGATCGTGCTGACCGAGGGGTATAAACGCAGTCCCTATCCCAAGGTCGAGGTCTGCCGGGCGGAGCGCAGCCGGGAACTGCTCTGCTCCCCGGAGGAACTCCTGGCCGTGGTAAGCGACCTGCGCTTCGATCTCCCCTGTCCCCAATTCGACCTGGACGATGCCCGTGGCGTAGCCGATCTCCTGGAGGAACGTTTCCTGCGTCGTCCGGGCCGCACCGGGGAAGCATCCCCTCCGGTGGTACTGCGGGTAGATGGACGCCCGGTGCCGCTCAAGCCCTTCATCCAGGAGATGCTGGCCGGAGCCGTCCGGGGGTTGCTGGGGGCCCTGAAGGGGGGCCGAGGGGAAAAGATCGAACTGGACATCGGAAAAGAGTGATTTTAGGAGAAAATCGGTGTTGACTTGTAAAAAAAGTGTGGTATACTGGAACTTACGATAAACCATCGTACGACTGTTTGCCGTCCATGGAGGAGGTTCATGGAGAGGAACAACGGCCAGGAGCAGGTCCTGATCCTCCGTGGGCTTGTTGGTGTGCGGCTGGCCCTGATCCTTCCCCTTCTTCTGGTGGCTTTTTTGGACCCCTCCTGCCATTCCCCGGCGGCGATTCGGCCCTGTCTCCTCCTCCTGACGATGGCGGCCGTCCCCACCCTGCTCTACTTCTTTCGCCGCTCCTGGACGGGACGGCCGGCTTTTCCCCTGGCGCTCATCTTCTTTGACTTCCTCATGGCCACCTCCCTTGTCCTTTTCTCCAGCATGAGCGGGCTCCCCCCGGCCTTTTACCCGCTTTACTTTCTGGTGACGATAGAGGCGGCCTGCTGGTGGGGCTGGGCCGGGGCCCTCCTCAGCGGGGCGGTGGGTAGCACGATCCTCTCCTGGCTCTATACCGGGACGGAGGTGATGCTTCCCACCCAGCGGCTGCTGATGATCGCCCTGATGCTGGTCTGGCCGGGGGTGATCGGTTACTTTGTCCATTGGGCGCTCCGGCAGTGGCGCGAACGGAGGCGTATGGCTTCCTGGCTGGCCGGCCAGAAGGAGGCGGCCCGGCAGGTTCAGGACCACCTGGAGCAATGGTACGCCACCTGGACGGCGTTGCGTCAGACCACCTCCCTCCAGGAACTGGTCCAGATCACCCTGCAGAAAGCGCTGGAGCACACCTCCTCTCATCTGGGACTGATCGCCCTGCGCGATCCCCAGGGGATCGGCCTTCGGGCGGAATGCTGGCAGGGCTTTGCCCTGCCCGAACCGGGACGGACGACGCTGCGCCGGGGGGAGAGGCTGCCTGCCCTGGGAGAAAGCGGCCTGGTGGAGGTGGACGAGGTGCTGGAGGTGCCGCTGGTCGTACCCGGCGTCGTGCCGAGGGAAAGGCCGGCCGAACTGGGGCACATCGTTGTAGCCCGACATACCCCCCGCCCCTACCTGCCGGATGAGGAGCAAAGGCTGCATCTCCTGGCTGGCTATGCGGCCGCGCTTCTGGAAAACCGCTTCCTGCACGGCCAGTTGATGCGCCTGCGCGAGGAGACCGATGGCCTTCTCCTGGCCGCCGGGACGTTGAGTTCGCTGCCGGAGCCGGCCGCGGCGATGGAGATGGCCTGTCGGAGCGTGCTGGACCGACTGGGATTGGAGCAGGTGGTGCTCTTCCTCTGCGGCGAGGGAAAGACCGGTTACCGGGCCGTCATATATTCCGCCCGGGAAGAGACCCGCACGGTAACCCTGGCCCTGCCGGGGAAAGGGCTACGGCTTCTGGAACACCTCCTGGAAAGTGGTACCTCCCTTGTCCTCAATCGCCGGGGCGAGATGCCCGAACTGTTCGAGGCGATGGGTTGGGGCGAGGAAATCCAGGCGGTGGCCTGCTTCCCCCTGCATGTATTCCATCACCGCTGGGGATGGCTCTGTCTGCTTTCCGTCTTCCCCAACGCCTTCCCGACCCAAACCCAGCAACATCTGGCGCTCTTCAGCGGAGAAATTGCCCTGGCGCTGGAGAACTATTATCTGCGCCAGGTCGTCCGTGGAGCGGCCGGCCCATAGGTAGGGGCAGGGTATACCCTGCCCCTACCGGCAAACCCCGGCCAGCACAAACTGATGCTCCAGGAGGATGGTCAGATAAAGCAGAAAGAGACCGGTTATGAAGAAAAAGACGAACACGACCTTACCCATGCGTACCTCCTCGGTGCCTGGATTTATTTGCAAAATATAAGGAAATTCTCTCTGTTCGCCAGTCCGAGAGATTACAGTTTTATGAGCATTCGGAGCCTGGGCGAGGGCATTTGCAACCCCGGTAAGGATGAAACCCGATGACCGTGCTACTGACCGTCATGGTGGTGGTCCTCTTCCTCCTCGGAACACTGGCCCTGCTGATCGGGCTGGGAATCATCCTCTCGCGGGAGTATATGGAGGCGTTGCGTTCCCTGACCCGTGAATCCTCCACCCTGGGCACCAAAGCAGCCCACGATGCGGCCTTCCTGCCCGTGATGGAGGGGGCCTCCCGGCTGGTGGATTCGGTGACCCGGATGGTGCAGACGGCGATGGGGGTGGGGGCCTTTCTCTGCCTGCTGGGAGTCGGCCTGTGCACCCTGGCCTACTGGATGCTGAGCCGGCTCCTTTAGGGAGGAGGCGATGGAGCAGGCGCGTCTGCCGGGCCGGACCCCGTTCTTGCGGGAATATCTTTCCGCCCTTCAGCGGGAAGCCATCTTCCAGGAGGCCCGGCAGAAGTATATGCCTCTCTGGTTGCTGCCGCGTACCGCCCTGGAGGAAGAACCCGCCCGGCGGATGGCCCTGACCCCCGACCACGCCCTGGAGCGTTTCCCGGCGCTGGTCCTTTTGGGAGAAGCCGGATCCGGGAAGACGTTTCTTCTGCGTCGGCTGGCCCTGGAACGGGCCGAGGCCGGCCTGGCCCAACTCGAACAGGCGCCGGGCGAAGTTCCCGTCCCTCTGCCCTTTTATGTGGACCTTTCCACCTATCGGGGCGGCCCCATCCCGGACCTCCTGGTGGCGACCCTGCGGCGTTTCGGCGTGCCCCAGGCCGGACCGGCCACTCTGGAGGCCATCGCCCGCGAGCGAGCCCTGCTCCTCCTCTTCGACGGCCTCGGAGAAATCCCCCCGGCCCACCAGGTGGAGGGCCTGGCTGCCCTCACCTCCTTCCTCGGCCGCTTCGGAGCGGCCCACCGCTACGTCATCTCCTGCCGTAGCGGAGAATTTGCCCTCTTCCAGCCCTGGTTTTCCCGTGCGGCCGTCCTGGAGATCCGCGAACTGGACGACCTCTTCACCCGCCGGCATCTGGGGCGCTTCCTCCCCGAGGACCTGGCCCGCCTCCTGCACGACGACCCCGACCTGCGCCCCCTCCTGCGGAACCCGCGGCTGCTCGACCTCCTGGCCCAGACGGCCTGTTCTGCGCACGAGGCCGGCCGCTTCCCGGCCAAAGGCGCCCTGCTCCTGGAACTCGCCCGGAAGTTGCTTGCCCTCGCCCTCCCGGCCACGGTGGAAGCCGAGGGCTTTCTCCTCCTCCTGGCCCGCTGGGCCCGAACCCTATACGAAGGAGAGGGCGAAGCCTTTTCGCGGGAAGAAGCGCTTCTCCTTCTGGCCCGCTCCCGTCCCGGCGAACCCGGTGAGTTGCATCCCACCCACTTCCTCCGCTACCTCCTGCGCAGTGGTCTCCTGGTGCCCCGTCAGGGCGGCGAGGTTCTGGCCTTTCCCCAGGTAGCCCTGCGGGACGCCCTGGCGGCCTGGTCCCTGGAACAGGAGGCGCAGGAGGGCCGTTTCCCGGCTCTGGAGGAGGAAGAGGGCCGGCAACGGTGGTCTCGTCTCCTGCCCCTGTGGTACGGGATGACCGCCCAGGGCTCGATCCTGAGGGAACGTCTGGTCGAGGCCGGGGAAAGGGGGATTCCCCTCCTGGTGCGCTGTTTGGTGCAGGGGGAGTCGCCCGCCCGATGGGGAGCCGTTCTGGGCCAGGTCCTGGCCGGGCAACCCGACCTCCACTACCGGGCCGGCCTGGCCCTGGAGGAACTGGGCTACCTGGACCAGGCGGCCGCCCAACTGGAGGAGGCCCTGGCCCTGGGGCTGGAACGGGCCGAGGTGGCCTTTCGCCTGGGGCAAATCTACGAACGCAAGGACGATCTGCCCCGCGCTCGCCAGGAATACCTTCGGGCCTCCCGGCTGGACCCGACCATGCCCCTCTATCGCCGCCACCTCGGGGTCGTCTGTGGGAAGATGGGCGAGTACGACGAGGCCGCCCTGCGCCTCCGGGAGGTGGTGCGGGAACACATGGCCGCCTGCGCCCAGGCTTCCTTCGACCTCGGTCAGGTCTACCAGTTGCAGGGCCGTTACGGGGCGGCCCTGGAAGAATTTCGTCGGGCGGCGGAACTCATGCCCGAAGTGATGACCTACCGTTGCAGCCTGGGCATGGTCTACGGCCTCCTGGGAGAACATGCCCGCGCCGAACAGGAACTCCTGGCCGCGTTGCGCCTTTCCCCCGATGATCCCTGGGCCCATAACGAACTGGGAGTGGTCTACGAGCGTCAGGGACGCTACGAGGAGGCGCTGGGCCGGTACATCCGTGCGGCCGATCTGGCCCCCCAGGAGGCCCTATACCACCGGAACGCCGCCGCCGTCTACTTCCACCTGGGCCGCCTGGAGGAAGCGCTGGCCGAACTGCGGACGGCGGTGGAACTGGACCCCACCTACGCCGATGCCTACCACGTCCTCGGCCAGGTGCACCAGGCCCTGGGCCACGACGAGGAAGCCCTCAAGCAATTCCGTCGGGCCGTCGAACTGCGGCCGGATCGGAGCGTTTACCTGCGCTCCGTCGGAGCGACTTTCCGGCGGTTGGGCCGGCTGGAGGAAGCGGTACATTCCCTGCGGCGGGCCGTGGAGTTGGAGCCGGAGGAGGCCGCCGGACACGAGGAACTGGCCGAGGCCTACTGGCAGCAAGGCCGCTATGAACAGGCCCTGGAGGAATACCGCTGGGCGCTGGAACTTGCCCCCGGAGAAGCCTCCTACCACCGCGACCTGGGCAGCGCCTACCGTCGCCTGGGCCGGTTGGAGGAAGCCGAAAAACACCTCGTCCTGGCCAGGGAACTGGACCCCCAGGACCCCCGGAACCACGCCGAACTGGGACTGCTCCATGCCCAGCGTGGCCGGCACGAGGAGGCCCTGGCCTGCTACCGGAAGGCAGCGGAACTGGAACCCCTTTCGGCCCTCTATCTCTTCCGCGTGGGCCAGGCCTGCCGTCTCCTGGGCCGCTACGAGCAGGCCGAAGAGACGCTGCGGCGGGCGCTGGAACTCGCCCCGGACGAAGCCGCGGCCCAGGCCGAACTGGGCCTGGTCTATACCGCCCAGGGTCGGGATGACCGGGCTCTGGAATGCTACCGCCGGGCAGTGGCGCTCCAGCCCGGCCTGGCCGAATATCAGGTGTACCTAGGCGCAGCCCTCCGGCGCCTGGGCCGGCGCGACGAGGCCGCTCTGGCCCTGCACACCGCCACCCGTCTGCAGAACATTGCCCCGGCCCACTTTGAACTGGGACAACTCCTGCACGACGAGGGCCGCCTGGAGGAGGCCCTGGCCGAATACCGGCGGGCGGTGCGCATCGCCCCCCAGGAGCCGACCTACCACCTGGCGCTCGGCCGGACGGCCCGCCTTCTGGGACGCTATACCGAAGCGACCGATCATTTCGACCGGGCCATTGCCCTTTCCCCTTCCGAGGCCGAAGCCCACTTTGAACTGGGCTGTGTCTACCACGCAATGGGGCGGCTGGACGAGGCGCTGGAAAAGTTCGACCGGGCCGTGGCCCTGGACCCCGGGCAGGCCCGCTATCACTGCCGGCGGGGCGAGGTCCTCCTTCTCCTCGGGCAGGGAGACGAGGCCCGAAAGGCGCTGGAGCAGGCCGTCCGTCTGAAGGGGGACTACGCCGAAGCCCATCGGCTGTTGGGCGACCTGGCCCTGCAACGGGGGGAACTGGAGGAGGCCCGAGGGGCCTACCGTCGAGCGGTGGAGGCATCACCCCAGGAGGCCGGCCTCCACGCCCGCTTGGGGAAACTCCTTCTCCGGCTGAATCGGCCGGAGGAAGCCCACGCCGAACTTCGGCAGGCCCTGGAACTCGATCCCCGCTGCGCCGAAGCCCTCAACGCCCTGGGACACCTCCGCCTGCGCCGCGGCGAGATCGAGGCCGCCCTGGAGGCGTTTCAGGAAGCGGTCCGATTGGCTCCCCAGGAAGGGGTCCTGGCCTACGACCTGGCGCTCTGCCTGGCCCGGGCCGGCCGACGGGGGGAAGCCATTGCCCACCTGCGTGCCGCCGTCGCCGGACAACCCCGGCGGGCCGATTGGCAACATGCCCTGGGAATGCTCTATGCCGCCGAAGGCCAGGGACAGGCAGCCGCCAAACATCTGGAACGGGCCTGCGAACTGGCCCCTACCCAGGCCCGCTACCACCGCGATCTGGGCCTGGTCCTGGAACGCCTGGGCCGGCTGGAAGAGGCTTCGGCGGCTCTGGAGGAGGCGCTACGTCTGGAGCCGAAGTATGCTACCTGGCGGGAGGAACTGGGCCGGATTTATCTCCGGCGGGGATGGTTCCACGAGGCGCTGACCGAGTTTCAGGCCGCCTCTACCCTGCAGCCCCACGAACCCCGTCACCATTTTTCCCAGGCCGTAGCCCTGGATCGCCTGGGGCAGCGGGAAGCCGCGCTGGAGGCGCTGCGTCGGGCCCTGAGGTTGAATCCGGACTATGCCGCCGCCTACGACCTGGCCGGCCAGATCCTGGAGAAGGAGAACCGCCTTCAGGAAGCCCGGGAACTCTATCGGCGAGCGGTGGAAAAAGCCCCCGACGTGGCCCTCTACCCGGCCCACCTGGCCGCTCTCCTGGAACGACTGAGGGCAGACGAAGAGGCCCTGGAAGCGCTTCGGGAGGCCCTGCGCCGCAGGCCCGACGTGCCGGAGTGGATGGCCGAGATGGCCCGCTTGCTCTGGAAACTCGGCCGGCGGGAGGAAGCCCTGGATGCCATCGCCCGCGCCGCCGTCCGGGCTCCTGCCGAAACCCGCTATGTGGCCCGACAGGCCGAGTACCTGGCCGAGTTGGGGCGGTTGGAAGAGGCCGGGAAGGTGCTCCGGCAGGCCCTCGAACGCTGGCCCGAAGATGCCGCCCTCCTCCATATGCAGGGGTTGCTCCTGCAACGGGCCGGCCAACCCGAGCCGGCCCTGGAAATGCTGCGCCGGGCGGTGGGCCGGTCTCCCCAGGAGCCCCGCTACCGCCTCGACCTGGGCATCCTCCTCCGCCAGAACGGCGAGGAAGAAGCCGCCATCGCCGCCTTCCAGGAAGTGCGACGGCTCGCTCCCCAGGAGAGCCGGGCCGCCTTCGAACTGGGCCGCACCTATGCCCAGCAGGGCCGCTTCGAGGAGGCGGCCGCAGCCTACCGCGAGGCGCTCTCCCTCACCCCCGATTCGGCCCTGTACCACGGTGCCCTGGGCAGTCTCCTGCGAGACCAGATCGCCCGCGAGGAAGAACTGCGCGAGGCCGGCTGGCTGGCCCGCCGGGGAGGGGAAGACCTGGAAGAAGCGCTGAAGCACCTGGAAACGGCCTGGAAACTCGCTCCCCGGGACGACCTCTGGGCCTATGAATGGGCACTGGGACTGGAACTTGCCGGCCGCCATGCCGAGGCCTGTCAGGTGCTGAACCGGGCGCTGGAATTGGCCCAGGGCCGTCGCTTCGAACCCGACCCCTCCTGGGAAGTCTGGCTGAACGGTGCTCCCTGCCCTTCCCTGGAAGCCCTCTACCGGCGGGCGCTGGGAAAGTCGCTCCACGCCCTGGGGCGTTATGACGAGGCCGGCCGCGAACTGCGCCGGGCCGTGCACCTTGCCCCCCGGGACGCCGAGGCCCACTACCTTCTGGGGCTGGTGCTGGAAGCGCAGGGGCAGTTTCAGGAGGCGGCGGCCGAACTGCGGGCCGCGCTGGAATACGACCCCCGCAAGCCCTCTTACCCCTACCGCCTGGGCCTGCTGCTCCTGAAGAGCGACCGGCCGGAGGAGGCCGTCCCCCTCCTCCAGGAGGCGGTGAGGCTGCACGGCGGCTTTGCGGCGGCCCACGCCGCCCTGGGCGACGCCCTCACAGCCCTCGCCCGCGACGAGGAAGCCGCCCATTCCTACCGGAGGGCCCTGCAACTGGACCCGGCCAACCCCCACCACCACAGCCGCCTGGCCCGCTGGGCCTACCGGCAGGGACGCTACAGCGAGGCGGAAAAGGAAATGTCCCAGGCCCTGGGCCTGGCTCCCGAGGAGGCCGCCTGGCAGGACGAACTGGGCCAGGTCTACCAGGCGCAGGGACGTTACGAGGAAGCCGCGGAAGCCTTCCGCGCCGCCCGCCAGGGTGCCCCCGAGGAACCCCTGTACGCCTATCATCTGGCCATGGCCCTGGCCCGCCTGGGCCGGCCGGCCGAAGCCATCGCCGCCCTGCAGGAGGCCGTGCGCCTTTCGCCCGATCGGGCCGACTGGCGCGACGATCTGGCCGGCCTCTACCTCCAATCTGGACGTTACCGGGAGGCCCGCCTGGAACTGGAACAGGCCCTTGAACGGGCCCCCCGCGACCCCCGCCTGCGCTGCCACCTGGCCGCCGCCCTGCGACAGGAAGGACGCCTCCAGGAGGCCCAGGAACTCCTGGCCGGCCTGCTTCAGGAGAACCCGACCCTGGCCGAGGCCCACTTTGAACTGGGCCTGACCCTGGCCCGGGGAGGCGACCTGGGGGCCGCCTTGCCTCCCCTGCAGGAGGCCGTGCGCCTGTCTCCGGAGGACCCCCGTTTCCTGGAGGCCCTGGCCCGGGTACAGGAAGAGGCCGGCCGCCTGACCGAGGCCCTTGCGACCGTCCAGCGCTGGGTGGAAAGCGATCCGGGCAACCCCCTGGCCCATGAACGCCTGGCCGGCCTCTTCGCCCGCCAGAAGGAACTGCGTCTGGCCCTGCGGGAAATCCGCACCGCTGCCCGCTTGAAGCCCGATGAAGTGCGTTACCTGCGCCAGGCCGCCGCCCTGTGTCGCCAGTTGCAGTGGTTCGACGAGGCCTACGAAGCCCTGAAAAACGCCCTGGAACGTGCCCCCGACGATGCGGCCAACTATGTGGAACTCGGCCTCCTCTTCCAGGAACAGGGAAAAGTAGAAGAAGCCCTGCGCTACTATGAGCAGGCCATCTCTCTGAACCCCAGGGACGCCGAGGCGTACTACCACGCCGGCGTGCTCTACCGCCGACAAAAGGACTATGAACGGGCCATCGAATACCTGCGGCAGGCCACCCGCCTCCGCCCCGGCTACTCCGAGGCCCTGCTCGAACTGGCCAAGGTGACCACGATGGCCTTCATGACCCGCCGCCTCCGCTCTTCCCGGTAGGAGAAGGGGTCCTTTCGGCCGACGACGTGTCTTCTCCCACAATCGGCAGCCAGACGGTAAAGGTGCTCCCCTGCCCCGGCCGACTCTCCACCGTAATCCGCCCCCCATGCTCCCGGACGATACCCAGGCTGATCGAAAGGCCCAGGCCGGCCCGCTCCGGATACGTGGTGAAGAACGGTTCAAAGAGATGCTCCCGGACTTCCGGCGAAATCCCTATCCCCGTATCGGAAAAGGCCACCGCCACTTCTTGCCCTTCTCGAAACGCGCGAATGCTCAACTTGCCTCCCCGCGGCATGGCCTGAAGGGCATTGTTGAGGAGGTTCCAGAAGACCTGTTCGATCTGTCCCCGGTCCACCGGGACGGGAACGAGATCGGGAGCATAATCCTCTTCGACGACGACCCCCCTTTTCTCCAGGCGAAGGCGCAGCAGGTTCAGCGTCCTCCGGGCGACTTCGCCAACGTCGGCCAGGTCCTTCTGGGGACGGGCTTCCCGGGAAAAATCCAGCAGCCCGCGAACGATGTCGCGGGCCCGTCGGGATTCGGCGGCGATGCGCTCCAGGTCCGCGCGGATAGGAGATTGAAGAGGAAGGTCCTCCAGCAAGAGTTCGGTAAAGCCGAGGATGCTGGTCAGAGGGTTGTTGAGTTCGTGGGCCACCCCGGCAGCCAGTTCGCCGACGGCCGCCAGACGGGCCGACTGTACCAACTGCACCTGGGCACTTTGTAGCCTCTCCATCTGCCGGTGCAGGTCGCTGTAGAGGCGAGCGTTCTCGATGGCCACGGCCGCCTGGTCGGCCAGGAGTTCCAGGACACGCAGTTCGTCCTCCTGGAAGTCGTGCGGACGGAAAAAGGCGACGTTCATCACACCGACTACCCGCTGACCGATCCGCAGGGGCAGGCCGGCGATGGCCCCACCCCACTTCCAGGCCTGGTATAGCGGATGTTCGTCCACGTTGGGAATCACGATGCGCTGCCCGTTGCGGGCCACGGTGTAGGTCAGTCCCTCCGGCCGGGGCACGGATAGGGGGCTTTCCCGCCGGCCGTCGGCCCAGCGGGCCGCACCGAAGGAGAGTTTCTCGCCGTCGTAGAGGAAGATATGGGCATCGTCGGCCGCCACCAGGTGCAGGACATGCTCCAGGATGGCCTCCAGGAGCGCGGGCAGTTCCAGGCGTGAGGTCAGATGCAGGCTGGCCTGACGCAGGGCCTCCAGTTCGGCGTGGCGTCGCCGATAGGCTTCGAACAGGCGGGCGTTCTCCACGGCCGCCGCGGCATAGTCGGCAAAGACGGCCAGCAGGTCCAGTTCCTCCTGAGCAAAGGCCCCCTTGCGGCTGGCGTTATCCAGCGAGATGACGCCGATGACCTGCCCCCGGAAGCGTAAGGGGGCCACGATGGCCGATTGGATGGCCCGCATCTCCTCGATCTCGCCGTCGTAGCGGATCGAGTCGGCCCGGGCATCGGCAATGAGAAGCGGCCGGCCTTCCCTGGCCGCCAAATTGGAGTACCCCTGTTCCCGGGGAAAGCGAGCCTCGCGGATGCGCTCGTCGCGGTAGCCGATGAGCGCTCGGATGCACAGTTCCCCGCTCCGGGGGTCGCGCAGGAGGATCGAACCCTTCTCCGCCGTCGGGATGGCCTCCAGCGCCGCCTTCAGGATGTTTTCCAGGAGGTTTTCCAGTTCCAGCGTGCTGGTGAGGACGGCGGTGGCCTGGGCCAGCGCCTCGGCCCGGCGGCGCTGGGCTTCCATCAAGGAAAGGATCCGGGCGTTGCGGATGGCGATGGCCGCATGGCTGGCCAGAAGGCTCAGGAGTTCGGCATCCTCCTCAGAGAAAGGATGGGAAGGGTCGGCGGCAACGTTCAGCACGCCCAGAAAGTCCTCCCCCCAGCGGATGGGAGCGGCCACCACGGCCATATTCGGCTCATTCTGGAAGACGGCTGCCCGTCCCTCCCACTGCTGGTAGTTGTTGACGATGAGCGGCCGGCCGGTGGCCCAGACCCGGCCGGAAAGACCTTCCCCCCGACGCAATCTGCTGCCGATGGGGATGGTATTCCCGATACTGACCACCCGTTCCAGCACATCCTGGTCCTCACGGTAAAGGTAAAGGCCGCCATCTTTCCCTCCCAACAGCCAGATGCCCTGGGAGACGATGGAGCGCAGGAGCATTTCCAGGTCTAACTGGGCGGCCAGTTCCAGTCCCAATTGCTGCAGGGCAGAGAGTTGGGCGGCCCGCCTCCTTTCGGCTTCTTCCGCCCGCCGGCTTCGGGCCGCCGCCCGCGCCACCAGCAGGCCGAAAAGGAGGAAACCGACCAGGATAACGGCATGGGCAAGGATTTTGGGCGGGAACAGGGGAGGCGCCTTGCCGGAAAGCAGGGAGAATTCTAAAACAATGTCCAGCCCCCACACGGCCAGGCCGAAAAGAAGGGCCAGGAGGATGGCCCTGTGCTCATGCTTCATCGCCTGTCTCCATCGGCCCACAACGAGGAGAAGGCCTCTCCGTCCCCGTGGCCAGACGGGCCCAGCGAACGTAGCGACGCTGGAGGAGTTTGTTCCGGCCTAGCGGTCCATGCACGGTATAGGTCTGGAGGAGTTCCCGTAGACGGCGTGCCAATACCTCCGAAAGGGCCTCCGGGGCGGCTACCTCTTCATCCACATCCAGACCCCTTTCTCGAAGAGAAGCCGTCGCCTCCGGCAAGGTCAGCAGGATGTCGGTGGCGGCCAGGGCCAGCCCGGCCGGGCCGTCGCCGGCCTCCAGAAAAACGGCCGCCGTCGGCGCAGGATGCTGAAGGAGGGTATCCATAGTTTCCCCCAGAGCGGCGGAAAGTTCGGCTTCCCGCTGCCCTCGTTCCGGACGCAGGGTCGGACGAGCGATCAGCGTAACGACCGGAAGGGCGAAACGGCCGGCCAGAAGCAGAAGGCGGGTGGCCTTTCGCCATCCGCCGGCCCCGATCGCTCCGGGATGGCCGATGGCCGGCCGGCCTTTCCCCGGAACCGTCGCCAGGAACAGAAGACGGATGCCGTCCTCCCCCAGCCGTCCCAGGCCGCCCATGAGGGCCGCATCGTCGCCGGAACGACGGTCGCCGTGAAGTTCAAAGAAGGGGGCGCAGATCAAGTCCCCTCGGGAGCAGAGCAGGGGGGTAAGCAACCCCGACGCGGGTGGGGCCGACCCTTCCACACCGAGCAGATCGAGGAGATGGGCCAGGGCCGCGCGCTGCTCTCGGCGGGGCAGGACGGCGTCGGCCCAGCCGGCCTGGAGCAACCTCCGGGGAGGACGCAGGACCTCCGGGGGCAGACGGCCGGCCTCGCGCAGGACCTCCGGCAGGTCCGGTCGGAGGGTAGCGCCCGGTTCGGCCAGCACCAGGTCGGCCCGGAGGGCCGTGGCGGCGGGAAGGCCGTAGCAGGGGCCGGTCAGCAGGGCCAGACAGGGGTGGCCGGCCGCCTGTAGGCGCTTCAGGCCCAGGTGAACGCCGGGCCAGAGGGAAAGAGCCTCTGTACCCTGGGCTGCGGCCACCACCCAGAGCAGTGGCCGGCGTTCCAGACGGGCTTCCTCCAGGAGGGGCATCAGGGCCCGGACTTCGGTCGCATCCCAGCGCACCGTCCCATCGGCCACGGCCAGCGCCACCGGCCGGCCGCGGAGGGTGGCCCGGCCCAGGAGGAGGGAACCGACCGGACTTTCCGGCAGAGGCCGAAAGGAGCCTTCGTCGCTCAAAAGTTCCAGGTGGGCGGCCGCTTCCCAGGGAAAGTGAAAGTCGCACCAGGGGCAGACCATGGCCTGCCGACGCGCCTCGGCCAGGGACAAGACCTCACCGCAGGCCGGGCAACGCATGTACATCTGGCCCGTTCCCTCCGGAAACGGGCCGGCCAGGGTAATGTATCGTCGCGCCATGTCTCCTCCTTTGCCGATGGCCACCGCTAAGGCTATGGTATACCAGTTGGGCGGGGATGTCAAGATGGCCGGAAGGATTCGCATTTGACAGCCCGGCCCTCCCGGGATAAAATGAACTATAGTTCTTTACCAACCCAATCGATCCGGCGAAGGCGCCCGATGCCCGGATGCCAGGGCCGAACGGGGGAAACCGGTGCAAGTCCGGTGCTGTCCCGCAACTGTGAGGGGTGTATTGCCCCAAGCCAGGTCGCCCACCTTCGCCGCTTCTCTTCACCGACCTTCGCGAGAAAGGAGGTGAGAGGCATGGAATTGTTCTCCCCCTCCGGCGAATCGGCGGGGGATTTTCGTTTCTTCGGTGGATAGGTCGTGGAAAATAAGGAGAAAGCGATGCGTACTGTCCGAACGGTCATTGTGATCCTGGCCCTTTTGCTCCTGGCCCTTCCCGTCCAGGCGGCCGGACCCTACCGCGAAGCCGCCCTGGGAGCGCTCTCCTGGATCGCCTCCCAGCAGCAGGCCGACGGCTCTTTCCCCGGCTTCGGCCCTGGCTCCACGGCCGATGCCGTCCTGGCCATCTGCGCCGTGGGAGGCGATCCCAACGGTTTCCTCCAGGGGGAAAACTCGCCCATCACCTTCCTGGCCGCCCAGGCCCGGGAGATTTCCACGAGCGCCGGGGGAACGGCCAAGACCGTCCTGGCCGCACTTTGCGCCGGAAAAGACCCCCGTCGTTTCGGCGGCGTGGACCTGGTGGCGGCGCTGGAGGCAGCCTATGATGCCCGCCAGGGGACCTATGGAACCGACCTGACCGGCCACGCCTTTGCCCTCCTGGCCCTCTCGGCGACCGGCCGGCCCATCCCGGCCGCGGCGGTAGAGTACCTGCGCCGGATTCAGACGCCCGAGGGAGGCTGGGCCTGGGACGGCAACCCGGCCTCCGGCGGGGCCGACACCAACTCGACGGCGCTGGCCGTCCAGGCCCTGGTGGCCGCCGGCGTAGCCGCTTCCGACCCGGCCGTCCAGAACGCCCTGGCCTATTTCCACACCCAGCAGAACGCCGACGGCGGCTTCCCCTACGCCAGGCCCTCTCCCTGGGGGAGCGAAAGCGACACCAACTCCACCGCTTATGTGGTCCAGGCCCTCTGTGCGGCCGGCGAGGATCCCGAAGGGCCATCCTGGACGGTGGAGGGCCATACGCCGCTGACCTTCCTCCTGCAGATGCAACTGCCCGGCGGCGCCTTCCAGTGGCAGGTCGCTGTGCCCGGGGAAAATGCCCTGGCCACCTACCAGGCCGTCCCGGCCCTGATGCTCCGGCCCTTCCCTCTGGTGCGCACGACGGTGGGGGAAGCCGCCCTCCTTCCGGCGACGGGGGTTGTAACCGGCCTGGTCTCCGCGGGGCCGATTCTGTTGGGCGCAGGTCTTATCCTGGTCGGCCTGGGTCTGGCCCTGCGACGGCGTGCCGGGTGACCCGTTTTGCTTCACGGAATTGTATGACGTAGGGGCGGGACATGTCTCGTCCGCCCAGGGACGAGACATGCCTCGCCTCCCTTTGCCATAGGACTACCTTTTCCTCCGCGGCCGTATAACCGGGCGTAGGGCCGGCGAAGGCAATACCTTCGCCGGCGTTGCTCCCCCGCGCAGGGACGTTACGCCTGGTCCTCCGGCGGACGTGGCCCCTGCCCCCCACCCGGCCGGGAATGAGGCACCGTGCGGTAAGATTTTCGATGACGGGTGTGTCCCAAATTTTTCGGGAATAGGGTAGCGGGTAGGGGCAGGGCAATGCCCCGCCCCTACCCGCCAAACGGCAACCTAACTTTCGATGAGCCCCTCTTGACAAAGTGGGGCAAACGTGCTAAACTGCTATTGGGTATTTAGCACTCTCATAGCGAGAGTGCTAAAAGCCTGCCCGAAAGCGGGCGCGGGATTTCTGTCCGGGCAATTGGAGGGCCTGCCCGGGAGTTCGGATAGGCTCCAAGGAGGGCTGGATGGTCCTGCCGAAGGTGCCGCGGCTGACGGCGCGGCGGGAACTGCTCTTGAAACTGGTGATCCAGGAGTATGTGCGCACGGCGTTGCCGGTGGCCTCGGAGACGCTGGTGCAGAACTATGCCCTGGGGGTCAGTTCGGCTACGGTGCGCAACGACCTGGCGGCCCTGGAGGAACTGGGGCTGCTCTACCATCCGCACACCTCGGCCGGCCGGGTCCCCACCGACCAGGGCTACCGCTACTTTGTCGAACACCTGATGGAGTGGCATCCGCTCCCGGCAGAGGAACAGCGGATGATTCGCCATCAGTTCTACCAGGTGCGCACCGACATGGAGGAATGGATCCGCCTGGCCGCTTCGGCCCTGGCCCGCCTCTCGCGCAGCGCCGCCGTGGTCACACCGGCCCGTTCCCTCCGCTCCCGTTTCAAGCACCTGGAACTCCTCTCCGTACACGATACCCGGGTGCTCCTGGTGCTCATCTTCCAGGATGGAACGATCCGCCAGCACATGCTGACCCTGAGCGAGGCCCTTTCCCAGGAGGAATTGAGCCGTATGGCCGCCCGCATGAACGGATGCCTGGCCGGCCTGGACGCCTCCGAGGTGGCCGGACAGGTGGGTGAGGAGTGGAGTGTCCTGGAGCGCCAGATTCTGAACCTGGTCGTCTCCACGATGCAACAACTGGACCGCTGGGAATGGGAGGAGGTCGTCCGCGACGGCGCGCTGGAGACGCTGGAGCAACCCGAGTTCGCCTCCGGCGACCAGACCCGGCGCTTCCTGGAAATCCTGGAGCAGGGCCGTTTCCTCCTGGAGATGCTGGCCCAGGCCCTGCAACGGAGCGGCATCCAGGTGATTATCGGCGGGGAAAGCCAGCGCGAAGAGATGCGCGACTATAGCCTGATCCTCTCCCGCTACGGCCTGGCCGGCCGCCAGGAAGGGGTGCTCGGCGTCCTGGGACCCACCCGAATGCCCTACCCCCGCTCCATCTCGGCGGTGCGCTTCATCGCCCGGACCCTCAGCGAACTTCTGGAAGAGTTGCACGGTGAACCGTCGGCAAGATAGGAGGTGATCTTCCCATGACCGAGAAAGATGCCCGGAACGCAGAAAACCCGGAGCAGGCCGAGACCCCGGTCGTAGAGGAAACGGTCGCCGAGGAAACCGAGGCCCTGCGCCGGGAACTGGAGGAGGAAAGGAAAAAGTCGGCCGAGTATTACGACCAGTGGCTGCGTTCCGTAGCCGAGTTGCGCAACTACAAGAAGCGCGTCGAGCAGGAGCGGGAGCAGATGGCCCAGGAGGTCGCCTCCGGCCTCGTCCTTCGCCTGCTCCCCATCCTGGACGATTTCGAGCGCGCCCTGGCCGTCCTGCCCGATGAAAAACTCCTGCGCTTCTCCTGGATCGAGGGGGTGGTCCTCATTTACCGCCGCCTCCAGGCCATCCTGGAACAACACGGCCTGCGGGCCATCGAAGCGGCAGGCAAGCCCTTCGACCCTTACCTCCACGAGGCCGTCCTCTTCGAGGAGGTGCCGGCCGAGCAGGACGGCCGGGTGCTGGCCGAACTCCAGAAGGGCTACAAACTGGGCGAGCGCGTCCTGCGGCCGGCCCTGGTCAAGGTGGGAAAGGCCCTCCCGGCCACTCCGGCCCAGGGCGAGCCTTCCCCGGAGGAAAAAGGCGGGCAGGAAGTTTCGACCGAGGTCACACAGGAACCCCAACAGGAGGGATAGAGCCATGGCCCGAGTGATCGGAATTGACCTGGGAACCACATTTTCGGTGATGGCGGTGATGGAAGGCGGTGAGCCGGTCGTCATCCCCAATGCCGAGGGGGAGCGCTTGACCCCCTCGGTCGTGGCCATCAACCCCAAGACGGGGGAACGGATGATCGGCCGCATCGCCCGCCGCCAGGCCATCACCAACCCCGAAAACACCATCTTTTCCATCAAGCGCTTTATGGGGCGCAAGTTCGACGAACCCTCGGTCCAGTACGACCGCAAACTGGTGCCCTACAAACTGACCGCCGCCCCGAACGGCGATATGCGCGTCGTCCTGGGAGGACGGGAGATGTCGCCTCCGGAAATCTCGGCCATGATCCTGCAGAAACTCAAGCAGGATGCCGAGGCCTACCTGGGGGAGCCGGTGACCAAGGCGGTCATCACCGTCCCCGCCTACTTCAACGATAGCCAGCGCCAGGCCACCAAGGACGCCGGAAGGATTGCCGGCCTGGAGGTCCTGCGCATCATCAACGAGCCGACCGCCTCGGCCCTGGCCTACGGGCTGGACAAGAAGAAGAACGAGATCGTGGCCGTCTACGACCTGGGCGGCGGCACCTTCGATATCTCCATCCTGGAACTGGGCGACGGCGTCTTCGAGGTCAAGTCCACCAACGGCGATACCCACCTGGGCGGCGATGACTTTGACCAGCGCATCATCAACTGGCTGGTCGCGGAGTTCAAACGCGACACCGGCATTGACCTCTCCCAGGACCGGATGGCGCTCCAGCGCCTGAAGGAGGCGGCGGAAAAGGCCAAGATCGAACTTTCCACCCTGCTGGAGACCGAGATCAACCTGCCCTTTATCACCGCCGACGCCTCCGGCCCCAAGCACCTCCTCTACAAACTCACCCGTTCCAAACTGGAACAACTGGTGGCCGACCTGGTGGAAAAGACGCTGGGTCCGGTCAAGCAGGCCCTGGCCGATGCCGGCCTTTCGCCTTCTCAGGTGGACGAGGTCATCCTGGTCGGCGGCCAGACCCGGATGCCGATGGTCCAGCAACTGGTGCGCGATTTCTTCGGCAAGGAGCCGCACAAGGGCATCAACCCGGACGAGGTGGTTGCCATCGGCGCGGCCATCCAGGCCGGCGTGCTGGGCGGCGAGGTCAAGGACATCCTTCTCCTGGACGTGACCCCGCTCACGCTGGGGGTGGAGACGCTCGGCGGCGTGATGACGCCGATTATCCCCCGCAACACCACCATCCCGGTGCGCAAGAGCCAGATCTTTTCCACCGCCACCGATGCCCAGCCCAGCGTGGAAATCCACGTCCTCCAGGGGGAGCGGCCCATGGCCGCCGACAACAAGACGCTGGGGCGCTTTATCCTGGATGGCATCCCGCCGGCCCCTCGCGGCGTCCCCCAGATCGAGGTCACCTTTGACATCGACGCCAACGGTATCCTCCACGTGACCGCCCAGGATAAGGCCACCGGCCGGGAACAGAAGATCGTCATCAAGGCCAGCAGCGGCCTGACGGAAGAGGAAATCCAGCGCATGATCCGGGAGGCAGAGGCCCACGCCGAAGAGGACCGCCGCCGCCGTGAGGAGGCCGAGACACGCAATCAGGCCGATAACCTGGCCTACCAGACGGAGCGTTCGCTGCGCGAACTGGGCGACAAGGTGCCGGCCCCCATCCGCCAGGAGGTGGAGGGGAAGATCGCCGCGGTGCGCAGCGCCCTGCAGAGCGGCTCCATCGAACAGGTGCGCTCGGCCATGAACGAACTGGCCCTGGCCGCCCAGCGTATCGGGCAGGCGGTATACGGGGCCGGCCCGACGGCCGGACCGGGCGGCCCCGGCGGTCCGGGCCCCCAGGGGCCGGCCGGTCCAGGTGGCGAGGAGGGCACGATCGAAGGGGAATACCGAGAGGTATAGGGACGAAACGGGCAGTTCGCCCGCGGTGGGTACGGGCAGATTCTAACTGCCCTTTCGGGTTGGGGCGGGATATAACCGCCCAACCCCCCTTACAAAGATTCCCGATGATCGAAAAGTCTCCCTTTGCCGTCCTCTGGGATATGGATGGGGTGCTGGTGGATTCGGCCCCCTACCACTATCGGGCCTGGAAGGATACCTTCGCCGAGGAAGGCCTCGCCCTCGACGAGGCGACCTTTCGCCGCACCTTTGGTCAGCGCAACGATGCCATCGTCGCCGACGTGTTGGGGCCGGATCTTTCGCCGGAACGGGTGGCGGCCATCGGCGCGGCCAAAGAGCGGCGTTACCGGGCGCTTATCGCCCGGGAAGGGCTGACCCCTCTGCCGGGGGCGCTGGAGTGGCTGCACCGCCTTCACCGGCAGGGAATCCCCCAGGCCGTCGTCTCTTCGGCACCCCGAGAAAATATCGAGGCCGTCCTGAAGGCGCTCGGAGCCTCCGGCCTGTTCCAGGCGCTTGTCTCCGGGGAAGAGGTGGAGCGGGGGAAGCCGGACCCGGCTTCCTTCCTCCTGGCAGCGCAACGGCTGGGGATGCCGCCGAAGCGCTGTGTGGTGGTGGAGGATGCGCCGGCCGGGATCGAGGCGGCCCATCGGGCCGGCATGGTCTGCCTGGCCGTAGCCACGACCCACCCCCATAAACGCCTGGCCGCCGCCGATCGGGTTGTGGAGTCCCTGGCCGATCTGCCGGAAGATGCCTTCTCCCGGCTCATGGCCGGTCAGTAGTTGCGCCCTTACCGCCCGATCAAACCGCTTCCCTACGTTTCCTCCTCGGTCTCCTCGTCCCCCTCCAGTTCGGCCAGCCCCTTGCGGACGCTGGCCAGGATGCGCCCCATCGTCTCCCGGATCTCGTTATGGGCCTGGGAGAGCCGGGCTTCGATCTCCATCAGCACCTCCCGGGCATACTGGTCGGCCCCCTGGCGAATCCGTTCGGCCTCCCGGCGGGCCTCTTCCAGAATCTGGTCGGAACGCCTCTTGGCCTCTTCCAGTAAGCCCTGCTCCTCCAGCCGCATAGCCGCTTCCTGCTGGGCCTGCTCGGAGATGCGCTGGGCCTGCCGGCGGGCCTGCTCCAGAATCTGCTCTCGCTCGCGCAGAACCTGCCGCGCCCGACGCACCTCCTCGGGCACGGCGGCCCGCAGGCGGTCCAATAGCCTCGTCGCCTCTTCTTCCTTCACCAGGAGGCGCCGAAGGAAGGGCAGGCGACCACTCTGGAGCAGCGTCCTTTCCAGTTCATCGAGCAACCGGGCCAGTTCGTCACTCATCTCTGTCCCCTTTGAGGTCCTGCGGTGTCCCTCCGATCAGGGCTTCCCGCAGGGCCTGCGCGACATGGGCCGGGACCAAATTGCTTACGTCGGCCCCCAAAGCGGCGATCTCCTTGACGATGCTGGAACTCAAAAAAGAATAGTGCTGGGCCGTCATCAGGCAGACGACCTCGATTTCCGGGGCCAGGCGATGGTTGATGTGGGCCATCTGGAGTTCCAGTTCAAAGTCGGTCATGGCCCGTAGCCCGCGGATGATCACCTGGGCACCCACGCGTCGGGCGTACTCCACGGTGAGGGTATCGTACCGTTCCACCGAGACGTTGGGGAATTCGCGGACGGCCTGGCGAATCATCTCCACCCGCTTTTCGGCGCTGAAGAGGAGACGTTTGGCCGGCCGGGCGTAGACGGCGACAATCACCCGGTCGAAGAGCCGGCCCGCCCGGGCGATGATGTCCAGATGGCCGTTCGTCACCGGGTCGAAACTGCCGGGATAAATGGCGGTAACCAACCGGACCTCCTTGTCCAGCAGAGGCATTCCGCAGAATGTCCCCTAAGAGGGCGGGCCTTTTTCCCACCAGGCCGGCATACCGTAGATGCTCAGGACACTATCTCCAAGCCGACGCCGCTCCAGACAGCGCAGCGGCCCGTAACCTTCGGCAAGCGCCAGCCGGATGGAATGGTGCACCGCAACCAAGGTGTCTTCATCCAACAGAGGCCCCTCGGCCAGTTCGGTCAGGACCTTTTCCACCCGAGGATCCGCATAGGGCGGATCGAAGAAAATTATATCATACTTTGGCCCTTCGTGCATCCGACGCAAAAAGGCCCGTACCTCGGCCTGGTAGACATGCGCCCGCCCGCTCAACCGGGTGTGCTCCAGGTTCTCCCGGATGAGCCGACAGGCCCCGGCGTTGATTTCCACGAAATCGGCCCACTCTGCCCCTCGGGAAAGGGCCTCGATGCCCAGGGCACCGCTCCCGGCGTAGAGGTCCAGCACACGGCCGGAGATGCCGCCCAGATACCCCTCGAGTATGGAAAACAGGGAGGCGCGGACCTTCTCCAGCATCGGTCGGGTACGCAGCCCCTTGGGGGCCTTCAGATGGTGTCCTTTGGCGCTTCCGGTGATCACGCGCATGGAAAACCTGCCAGTTCAGGCATCTTGGCCGACCTCCATGGAAATTTCGCATGCCATCAACGCTCCGATGAGATGAATGGACCGTTCAACCCTCTTCCGATGCGGCCCTTCAATATTCTGAGAAGGCCCTGCCAAAAGTTCCGGAAAGAGCGATCCATGCGGGTCGGATCCAGTTGAGCGGCGATCTCTTCACCGTATTCGGCGCCTCCCAGGAGAGGTTCCACCCCAGACGTCCGGATCGCTTCCCGGAGGGCCTTCTTGTATCGGTCCCGTTCGCATTTATACCCGAGTTTTTCCGCCCGGGCGCCGGGGATCACCTGGGAGAGAGCCTGTTGGTCCTCCAGATACCACCGTTCAATGTGCGGGTCCGGGACCGCGCAGACAATGTTTTGCTCAGGGAAAGAATATCGCCGAACTCTATCGAGCACCTGTTTCTTCACCTGCGCGGCCTGCTGGCAATCTCCGTCAATGGTGATCACCAGAACGTCGGGGACTGGTTCTATCCCCTGGCGCAGGTCCCGGAGATAATCCTCCAGTTCCCTCCAGACCCGGCTCCCGTGAGTCGCGTTGCGCACCCGCAGGTTGATGGGCATCCCGGCCATCCGGGCAGCCCGTTCAATCAGGGCCCGGAGGAAACGTTCCTGCGCCACATCTTCAAAGAAGCAGGCCACCGAGATAGACGCTTTCATTCCCAGTCTCCACGGAGAATCCGCTGCGAGATCGGGATCATCTCCTCGAGGGCTCTCTCCACCGATGGCCTACGGAAGAGCCCGATCGCCTCCGTCAGGGGTTCGAACACGGTGTCTCCGTCGACCTTCTTGCACCCCACCAGCGCGTAGTCGGCCTCCGGCGATTCGGGGAAATAGTCCGGGAGGAGCGGAGAGTAGGAGTTGACGATAATCTGCTTGTTCTGGGAGGCAAAAGTGAGCAGATCGGCGATGAGTTTGAGGCGGCGCGGGTGGACCCCGTTTTCGGGCTCTTCGAACCCCACCACGGAGGCGAGGTTCGTCGGGCTCAGGATGGCGAGTAGCCCCAGCACCCGCAGGGTTCCCTCCGAGACGACCTTGGCAGAGAAATCAACGCCGCGCTCACGGATGACCAGCCGGAGTTTACCTTCAGGGGTCAGCACCACATCCATGCCCTCCACGGTAGGAATGACCATGCAGAGGGTGCGCTGGAGGTTCTGGAACTGCAGGGGGGCCTTCATCTTCAGGGTGTAATAGAAGGCTGCCAGATCGCCGCCGTATGCGGTCAGGGCGTGGGCCTCCTTGAGGGGGTTCTCCTCCCGCATGAGCCGGGGCTCGAAGTAATAGAACTGCCAGCCGGCCACTTCCCGCTGGAAAGCCACCAGGTGCGGGTAATAGGGAGGATAGACAGGCCGGGAGGCGATGGCGTAGTTGAGGCCCACCTCGTATTCCGTGGGGCGAGCCTGTCCCTCCATGCGCAACCGCAAGCGGTCTCCCACCCGCTCCAGGAAGGGCCTGCGGTTCTCTTTGGGGATCAACCTGCCGTCGCTCGGCCCCAGGGCAGCCAGATACTCATCCGTCGCCCGCAGGACACCGGTCCGAGGATCAATGGCCACGGAGATGCGATACCGCAACAGCCGCTCGACGACCCGCCGCATCTTCCCACCCCGCCCGTCCTTCTGTTCGGAAGAACGATATTGTTGGATCTGTTGCTCCGCCTTCTGAACGACTCCCTCGCTCAGTTCCACATCAACTTCGATGGTGAACTCGGCTCTTTCCTTCCGGAGCAAGCCGGGGATCCCCTCCTCCCCAAAGTTAAATGCCTCCAAGGGGTCCCCCCGGTGGTTTGCGAAGGCGTCTGGGAGGGATGGGTTGGTCACGATCTGGCTGAGGAGCCTGAGGGCGTCAAAGAGATTGCTCTTCCCTGAGGCGTTGGGTCCGACGATCGCCGTGAGGCGTCGGAGTTCCAGGTCGATCCCCCGCAAGGATTTATATCCGTCCACAAAGACTCGTCGGATCATATTCGCCTCCATACAATCGTCTTCCTCTACATAACCTGGACCCTTTCCCTCCCCGCCCAGCCGTCGTGTCCAGGATGGATGATGGGGAGAGAGTCGGTCAAACCCGGCTACCTCAACTCACCTCCACCTCCCGGCTCCAGAAGGCGGCCAGGCGTTCGGCCAGGGCGGCGTGTTCCGGCCGGCCGAGGGTGGGGTCGGCGGCCAGGATGGCCTCGGCCTCCCGACGGGCCAGGTCCAGGAGGCGGGTATCGCCCAGCCGGGCCACCTTGAGGTCGGGCATACCGCTCTGGCGTGTGCCGAAGAATTCGCCCGGCCCCCGCAGTTCCAGGTCGATCTCGGCCAGGGCAAAGCCGTCGTCCGTTTCCTCGATGGCCTTCAGGCGTTCGCTCCCCAGTTCGTCGGAGGTGGCCAGGAGGATGCAGTAGGAGGGGTATTCGCCCCGGCCGACGCGGCCGCGGAACTGGTGCAACTGGGCCAGGCCGAAGCGCTCGGCCCCCTCGACCATCATCACGGTGGCGTTGGGCACGTCAATGCCCACCTCCACCACCGGCGTGGAGACGAGCACCTGGGTCTCTCCATCGCGGAAACGGCGCATGATGCGCTCTTTTTCTGCACCGGACATCCGTCCGTGGAGGAGGTCCAGTTTCAGGTCGGGGAAAACCTCTTCCTGAAGACGACGGAACTCTTCCACGGCAGCGGCGGCTTCGATCTTTTCCGATTCTTCCACCAGCGGGCAGATGATAAAGGCCTGCCGGCCCTGCTGCACCTGCTTGCGGATAAAGTCATAGGCCCGCTGGCGCTCGGCGTTGGCCAGCCAGCGGGTGCGAATCTTCTGCCGGCCGGGGGGCATCTCGTCAATGACGGAGAGGTCCAGGTCGCCGTGCAGCGTCAGGGCCAGGGTGCGGGGGATGGGGGTGGCGGTCATCACCAGGAGGTGGGGGTTGTAGCCCTTCTGGTGGAGGGCCTGGCGCTGGAGCACGCCGAAGCGGTGCTGCTCGTCAATGATCACCAGGCCCAGGTTGGCGAAGACGACCCCCTCCTGGATGAGGGCGTGGGTGCCCACGACGATGTCCACCCGCCCCTCGGCGATGGCGGCGCGCAGTTCGCGCTTTTCCCGCTCGCTCTTGCTTCCGATGAGCAAGGCTATCCGGGGCTCGCCCCCGGCCGGCGGTGTCTCCACGCCCAGGAGTGCCTTGAGTTCGGCCAGCCGCCGGGCCCGTTCCGGGTCCTCCTCCTTCCACTCCTCGCCGGCGGTGGAGACGTGCTGGGCGCTGGGCCGGCCGGGCACCTCCAGGCCGGAGAGGAGCGTCCGGATGGTGCGCTCGTGCTGTTCGGCCAGAATCTCGGTGGGGGCCATCAGGGCCACCTGTCGGCCGTTCGCCACGGCCATCAGGGCGGCCGCCGTCGCCACCACCGTCTTCCCCGAGCCCACATCGCCCTGCAGAAGCCGGCTCATCGGCACATCCCGCTCCAGGTCGGATAGGATCTCCCGCAGCGCCCGCTCCTGCGCCCCGGTCAGGGCAAAGGGAAGGCGCGAAAGGAAGCGCTCCAGCAGTTCCCGGTCTATGGTCAGCGGGTGGCCGGGGCTGGCCTGCCACTCCCGTTTTCGTTGCAGGACGCCCAGTTGGATATAGAGGAACTCGTCAAAGGCCAGGCGACGGCGGGCCTGCCGGACCGATTCCCAGTCATCGGGGAAGTGGATCTGGCGCAGGGCCCGGCCGAGTTCCCAGAGTTCGGCCCGCTGGCGTACCTCCGGCGGCAAGGGGTCGGGGACGCGGTCGGCCCACTGCTCCACGAAGCGTTTGAACAGCCGGCGCGTGCCCCGGGGGCGCATCTCCCCGCTCATCGGGTAGACCGGCACCAGCCGGCCGGTGTGCACCAGTTCGGCGTCGTAGGGCTCCCACTCGGGCGATTCCAGCGTCAGCCGGCCGCGAAACTGCTCCACCCGCCCGCTCAGGACCACCTTCATCCCCGGCTGGAGCGATTTCAGGAGGTAGGGCTGGTTGAACCAGACCGCCTCGATGCTGCCGGTCTCGTCCCGCACCCGGGCCGAGATGAGGAGACGTCCGCTGTAGGTGCGCCGCTGCTCCACCTCCTCGACGGTGGCGATGATCGTCTCGGTGGCCCCGTACATCAGGGCGTGGATCGGCTTGAGCGAGGTAAAGTCGTCGTAGCGGCGGGGAAAGTGGTAAAGGAGGTCGCGCACCGTCTGCAACCCCAGCCGCTTCAACCCGCGCAGGTAGGTGGCGGGGATGCCGCCGGCCTTTTCCAGCGGCGTGTCCAGGGTGACCCCTTTAGGAGGCGGGGGAGGCCGGCGGGG
>DAOUAK010000014.1:0-3618 GCA_034433695.1 Chloroflexia bacterium | reverse complement strand
GCCCTGGCGGTGGGTGCCGTTTCCTCCTGGGTTACCACCACGGCCAGGGGCTTGCCGTTGGTGGAGGAAATGCGGGCCATGCCCCAGAAGTTGTTCGGGTTCTCGCTCTGAAGGTCGTACACCGCACTGCCGTAGGGAGGTAGCGTGGTGGGGCCGGTATCGTTGAAGCAGGCGTTGGGGTCGTCCTGGAAGCAGTACCGGACGGTGACATTGGCCTGGGAGGAGGTGGTGTTCTGGACGTAGAGGTAAGATTTCCAGGTGGTTCCCCAGGCGTTCCACATCACCGTGGGGGCGTAGAGGGTGGTGGCCGGTTCTCCCCAGCCGGAGCCGGCGTTGAGGGAGGAGATGCCGGTGTAGGCGGTTACCTCGTCACCGTCTTCCGTGCGCACCACCACGGCTACATCCCGGTCGGAAGCGACGATGGCGGAGCCGACAAAGACGGGATCGTACTGACTTCGGGTAATAAACTCGTACAGGACATCGTGGACATTCACCTCCCAGGTGGCGTTGGCCGGGAGACCTTAGGTGCGGGAATCGAGGATCCAACCGCTGGGTTCGTAGAAGGTGATGCTGACCTTCGCGGCCCCATTACCCAGGTTGCGGATGTAGACGGTCGAGTTCCAGGCCGCCGAGTCATCACTGGCGACGATGCGGGGAAGGAAGGTGCGGCTGGCGTACTCTTTGACCGTGGCCGAGGTGGCACCCTGGCAATAGTAGATGTAGCCACGCTCAAAGTTCTGTCGGATGCCGGTAACCTGGGGGACGTCCCCTTCGGGAAGCGTTTCCCCGGCGGCCGGGGCAGGACAGGTCGGGCTGGCGTCTGTGGGAGGGCAGGTACCGATGAAGCAATCGTTGCTGACCGGTGAGCCCAACCTGGCGGCATTTTGAATCCAGGCATCGCGGATCTTGGCATCGTCGAGTTGCAGGGGGCCGTGAGAGGTACCGTTCTGGTCGCGATAGCCGAGCGGGAACGGGTTGTTCCCGGCCCAGAGGTTCTGCTCCCAGCCCCAGGGGTCGATAGGTGCACCGTTGAGTTGCACCTCGTAGTGCAAATGCGCGCTGGTGGCACCACAGGCACCGCTCAAGCCGATCTGTTGGCCCAGGGCGACTTGCTGCCCTGTGCTAACATCGATGCGGCTCAAGTGGAGGTAGCCGGTTTTGTAACCACTTCCGTGGTTAATGTATACAACGCAATTCGTCGCAGTGATTACTGTTCCTGCCTGCATGGCATAGACCGGGGTACCGGTAACACAGCCCAGGTCGTACCCGGGATGTCCGTCGTACCACAGCCAGCCGATGCCGCAGGTATAGTCGTCGTGGTCCTGGTCCCATAAGGGATCGGTTATGGGTGGTGTCTCGTCATCATAGTAGGTGCAGACGGTGCCATCGCAGTGACAATCCGGCCCATCGCAGGTGCCGTTACGGTAGACATCCTGCTGGGTGTAGATACGGATCCAGCGGTCGCGGGTGTAGTCGGGACTGGTGTGATCAAAATGAGAGTTGATCCGGTATCTCCGCAGCAGCGGGTAAATGAAGTGTGGATAGCCCAGGATTTGCTCCGTGCCGGGCGAACTCTCTAAAGGCAGAGTGGGCAGGAACCCCATCACCGCGATCAGGATGAGCAGCACACGCAGTTTCCTGTAAGCGGGGGACATTTCTTCACCTCCTTTCCTCACCGGCCCAGAATGTCGGCCCACTGGAGGCCGCCCTGGCGGGTCAGTTGCTGCAGACCTGTGCCGTCGGGTCGGATGAACCAGAGGTTTGCATCTCCTCCTCGATTGGAAAGGAAGACCAACCCCGAGCCATCAGGGAGCCACTTGAGCGACCAGGCGGCATACTGCCCTTCTGAGGGAAGAAGCAGGCGCTCTTTTCCACTCTCGGCCTCGATGAGCCAAAGGCTGCTGATCAAAGCCGAGGGGTTGGTCTTTAGAATTTGCATATCGAAATTCTCCCATCTGGCAAAAGCGATGGTGCGGCCATCGGGAGACCATTCTAACCCGAAAGCGAGCGTTTCTTCAGCACCGAGAGGTTGCAGCTTTGCTCCACTCGCATCCATGACCCAAATCTGCCCTGCTCCCCAGTCAGATGGTTGCGGGGTCCGTGCCCAGGTAAAAGCGATCAATTGACCACTGGAGGATAAGGTCAGGTTGAAGAGTCCCCAGCCCTCGCTTTCTTGGAATGGCAGACTTAACGAGGCGAGGGCACTTCCATCCGTGTTAATGGCATTTAGCCGTTTCCCAGTTGAGAAGATAATTTTCGCGTCTTGGGATACCACCACGGCATCATACATAGCAGGAAGTGGGAGAAAACCCGTGCCGTCAAGGGCCGAGACACCCCCCCTAAAGGAACTTGCCCCTCCAAGGAGGATCTTCTTTCCGTCAGCGAACCAATCCAGGAATCCGATCCCCTGTCCATTGGGCTGGAGGGGCAGGTAGACCTGGCCATCGGTACCGACGATCAAGGTAAAGATTCCTCCGCCCTCCGTGGTTCTTAAGACAAGCGCAACGTGCATGCCATCAGGGGAAGATGAAAGAGAGGAAACCCAGCAACTTCCGATGTAAGAATGGCCAAAGCCGATCCTGGGCTCCAGTACTTCCTCCGTCAGGTCGAGCAGCAGTTCTTCCCGAAGCATCCCGTGTTCGTAGCGCAGCGTCCAGAGTTGCACGGCCTGCTCCGGCCGCTGCACGGCGTAGACCACGGTGGGAAAGCCCTCCGGGAGCGCTTCCGCCGGGGCGTAGGGGGTTGGGATCACCACCCACGGCGTTGGGGTGGGGGAAGGGGTCCAGGGCTCAGGGGTCTTGGTCGGCACGGGGGTATCGGTGGGCGGTGGGGTCCAGCCGGCCGGCGGGGGATAGGCCGGGGGTTTCGGGGTCTCGACCGGGGGTGTCCACCCGGAGGAGACCTCTGTCGGCGAGGTCTGGCCGGCCGGGGGAGAAACCACCGCCGTGGGAACCTCCTGGCCGGCCGGGGGAGAGGCGAAGTAGGCCTGGCAGGCCGAGGCCAGGAGAAGGAGGCCTAACAAGGCCCCAAGTCCAGAAATGCGCCTGCTCATCGCTTTCCTCCTTCTTGGGCATTCCTCCTTGCGGGGAGCGCCGGCCCGCTGCCCGCGCTTTCCTTCCGGGGGCCGGCCCGGGAAAGTTCTGTTCCCGTCTTCACCTCCTTTCGGCTCTCGTAGATCGGCCACCTGCCCCAGGGCATCCTGCCCTCTGGCACAAAGATATTATCCCACATCTTCCCTGTTTTGTCAAATTATGTTTTTTCATCTATCTTGAGGCAAGTGTTGGCGAGACATGCCTCGCCCCTACCCAACACCTTGCGAAGACGACATGGGGATGTCCCCAAGGTTCTGGAAATCCCCGGACGGCTTTTCCAGCCGTTCCCCGGCCCAATCGCTTTCCCCCGTTCCTTCCGAGATGTCCTCCCGCTTCCTCTGCCCTCGACCCCAGAGGCGATTTCCCTCCCCACCCTTCGGGCCGTCCCCGCCTCCGGCCGGCCGGGCCCATGGGTGTCCGTGGGGCGGACGGCCTCTGGGGCGACTCCGGTCAACGGCAAGGGGGCCCGTCCCCTCTCCGGGGGACGGGCCCTCCGTTCGGAACACCTCTCGCTGGCCTCTGAACC
>DAOUAK010000013.1:0-30890 GCA_034433695.1 Chloroflexia bacterium | reverse complement strand
AGCGCCCGGGACAGGACCACAAGGTCCATCTCCCCTCCGGCACGGCGCAGTTCTTCGATGGTCCGTTGAGCAAGGGGGGGTAGTCCTTCCAGGGGACGGCTGCGGCCGGATTCGGTCAGTACGACCCGAGTCCGGGTGCGGCCCAGGAGACCCGGGGGAAGCATGGCAAAGAGGGCCTCGGCCAGAGAACAGAGGTAATGTTCGGACATCCAGCGGCCCAGGGCGATCTGGGTGGGGGTAAGGACGGGGGCGGGGTCGGCGATCTCCAGGATGTCGCGGGTTTCAAAGTCGGGGGCCTGCTCGCTCAGGGCGACGACGATGGCCGTCAATCGGGTTCGGCGAAAGGGCACCCAGACGAGTTGGCCGGGGGCGATGGTCGAACGCAGGTTCGGGGGAACGGCATAGGAAAAAGTCCCCACCACCCGGGCCCCCTGGCGCACGACAACGTCGGCATAAAGCGCCCCGGCCACTACAGCCAGTCCTCCTCCTCGCTGCCTGCGCGCAGCGGGGATGGAGGTGCGGGCTTCCGATCCGCACCCTTCCGGCCGAGCTCTCGGGCCAGTTCGGCCCCCTCCAGGAAGGCACCCAGGTCGCGGTACGATTCCGGTGTCCCGTATTCCCGGGTCTGAATCACCACCGGCATCGGCACGGCGTGGCCCAGGATGAGGGCCTGTTTCTGCGTATCCAGCCGGGCCAGCACCGTCCGCAATCGGCCGGCCCCGGCCATGCCGCCCAGGATGGCGGCAATGTCCTTTTCCTCATCCAGGAGGTAGGTGATGCGCGTGCCGATCTGGCTCATGACTTCGCTATCGATGCCGGAGGGACGCTGGTCGACCACCAGCAGGGTGACATTGTATTTGCGCATCTCGCGGGCGATGGTGCCAAAGGCCGTCTGGGCGGCCACCTCCGGCCCCAGGAATTTGTGCGCCTCCTCGATGGTGATAAGCAGGGGACGCGGCTCCGGCCCTCCTTCGCCCAGGTAGCGTTCCATCGCCTGGACGTAAGCCTCATGGATGCGACGGGTGAGGAGGTTGGCCACCAGGACGTAGGCGGTAAGGTCGGAGTAGCCGCCGAACTCCAGTACGACGTGGATTCCCGTGTTCAGACATTCCATGATCCGGGCCACCGAATCGTCGGTAACTTCGGGGCGCAGGAACTTGAGCCGGCGCAGCCGGCCCAGTTTGCGGTGGAGGGCCTGGAGCGAGCCGGCGTGCAGTCCGTAGGCGGCGGCCAGTCCATCCAGTTCCTCGGCACTTTCCATGTCCAGAAAGGTGCGCAGCCAGGTCGTCCCCAATTTTTCCCACAAGCGGTAGACGGCGTCCAGGGCCGCTGGGGAGAGGTCCAGCGTATCGCGGAGCATCTCGACATCCTGGGGCATCACCTGGTCGTAGGGAATTTCCACGGTGAAGTCGAAAGGGACCTGCCGGCGACGCGAGGAGGAAGGATCCAGGGTAAAGATGGCCACCTTTTCCGGGAACAGCCGCTTCAGGCCGCGCACCTTGCCGTAGCGGGGGTCCTCGAAAGAGCCCTCCCAGCCGTACTCGTTATGCATATCAAAGACCAGGCTGACGGCGGCATTGCGCTGGGCGATGCCCACCAGAAGGAGACGGGTGAGGAAGGTTTTGCCGGTGCCCGATTTGCCGAAGATGCCGCTGGAGCGTTCCACCAGCCGGCCCAGGTCCAGGCAGATGGGCACATCCTCCATGTCCACCGGCGTGCCGATGCGAAAGTGGCGTTCGTCCTCCCTCCCGAAGACGGCGGCCACGGCCTGGGGGCTGGCCGGATAGACCGGGGCAAAGTGGGCCGGGATGGTCTTGACGGGCTGGGGGCCCTCCAGGGTCGCCTCCTCGCCAGCCGGCAGGGTGAGCAGGGGGGCCACCTCGAGCAGGCCAAAGGTGCCGCTGCCGCGCACGACCTGGGCGACGAAGGGGTCGGAGACGGGCGGCGGGGTGAGGCGAAAGTGCTCGCTCAGGAGGCCCAGCCGCACGTCGGTGACCATGCCGAAGAAGCGCCGCCGCTCGCCCTCGATGACGACGTAGCGGCCCACGGCGACATCCTCGACCGAGACCTGGCCGTCCAGCCGGACGGTCAGCCCCTCGGCCAGCGAGCCGGAGACGACGATGCCCAGACGGTTCTGTTCGCTCATCGGCCACCCTCCGGGGATATTGTATCATCGGCCGGGCCGGCTGGCAAATTTTGTGCCAAACCGATGAAAGAAGGGCCCGCGTTGCTATGCGCTTACTTCAGACCCCATCGTACAGATGCATCTCCAGGATGCGGTCCAGGCGAAAGGTGCGCTGCTCGCCGCGCAGCAGGCAGCGGGCCACCAGGTAGACGGCCCCCTGGTAGGCCCCGACCCGCAACGGCTCGACCGTCCGCTCGGTTACCTGCCCTTCCGACGAACAGTAGCGCAGGAGGAGGGGTCGTCTCCTTTCCAAGGCCTCGGCCAGGACCACAGGCAACCTCTCCCGAGGCAGCGAGCGGGGCCAGGGAATCGGACCTCCCTGGGCCCGAATCAGTTCCCCCAGGGTGGCAATTCCCCAGCGGGATTGCAGGTCCTGGATGAAAAACTCCAGCACCCGCCAGGTGGCCCGGGCATCGCCCAGAGCGCGGTGGCGGCGCGCGGAGACGATGCCCAGCCGGCCGGCCACCGCCTGGAGGCTGTTGCTGGGAAAGCCGTAGCAGTGGCGTGCCAGGGCCAGGGTATCCACCACCGGATTGCTGGGAACGGGCCGGCCGATCTCCTCCAGCGCGGCGACCAGGAAGGAAAGATCGAACGGGGCGTTATGGGCCACCACGGCGGCTCCCTCCAGGCAGGCCAGCACCTGATCGGCGATGCGGTCAAAGGACGGAGCCCCGCGCAGGAGGTCGCTGCTGATGCGGTTGACGGCATAGGCCTCGGGCGAAATCGGCCGGCCGGGGTCCACCAGTTGCTGGTACTGGCTCAGGATCCGGCCATCGCATCCGCGCACGACGGCCACCTCGCAGATGGCATCGCCCAGAGCCGGATATAGCCCGGTGGTCTCCACGTCGAGCACGGCAAAGGTCACCTGGTAAAGCGGCAGAGAAAGCAAAGGGTCGGCCACGGCATCCTCCTGTTCCCCATTATACCACATTCTCCCTCACCCAGGGGCACGGCCGATCCGGCGGATTCAAACCCACCACGACGCCCGAAAAATCGGGGGTGCCCTTATGGGAAGAGGGCCGCTTCCACAGCCTCGCAGAGGATGTGGCCGATCAGGATGTGGAGTTCCTGCACCCGCGGAGAGAGGGCGGAGGGCACCACCAGGGCCAGGTCGCATTGCTCCGGAAGACCCCCGCCGTCGCCGCCCAGGAGGGCCAGGACGTGCATCCGGCGGGCCCGGGCGGCGGAGACGGCGCGGTGGAGGTTCTCCGAGCGTCCGCTGGTGCTGAGGAGGAAGAGGATATCCCCTTCCCGACCCAGGGCTTCCACCTGGCGGGCAAAGACCTCGGCAAAGGCCCGGTCGTTGGCCGTGGCGGTGAGGATGGAGGTGTCGGTGGTCAGGGCGAGGGCCGGGAGGGCCGGCCGTTCCTTGAGGAAGCGGTTGACCAGTTCGGCGGCCAGGTGCTGGGCATCGGCGGCGCTTCCCCCGTTTCCGCAGAAGAGAACTTTCCCTCCCTGCCGCAGACAGCCGATGAGCGCTTCGGCCATGGCGGCGATGACGGGGGTGTGGTCGGAGAGCACCTGCTCCTTCAGCGCCAGGCTCTCCCGGAAAGCCCCCTCGATCCGGGCCAGGAGGGCCTGCCGTTCCTCCAGAACTTTTTTCACCGTTGCTCCTGATCCTCCCCCCCGTCCTTCTCCTCCCCTTTCCCGGACAATCCCTCGCGCAACTCGCGGATCGTCCGCCCGATGGCCCGGCCCAACTGCGGCAGACGGGATGCGCCGAAGATGAGGAGAAGGATAAGCAGAATAATGAGCAGTTCGGGCACGCCGAATTGTCGGAACATCGTCTTTCCTCCGGTTCCGGCCGGTGCTACGAAACGGCCGAGCGCACCTATTGTACAACGCCAAAGGAAAATGCGCAACTGTTTGGCATTTTATTGCAAAAATGGTATAATAAAAGTAACGCTTCTTTACGAGGAGGATGGCATGGACTTCTTCGAAGTGGTCTCTCGACGCTACAGTGTGCGGGCCTACCGGAGCGATCCGGTGGAGGAGGAAAAGGTCCAACGAATTCTGGAAGCGGGCCGGCTGGCGCCCACGGCGGCCAACCGACAGGCCTTTCAGATTTTCGTCATCCCCACGGCCGGCCGGGAGAAGGAACTGGGCCGCATCTACGGCGCCTCCTGGTTCGTGCAGGCCCCCCTCATCCTGGGGGTTTGCACGCTCCCCAACCAGGCCTGGACGCGGAAGGACGGCAAGAACTATGCCGACGTGGACGCGGCCATCGTGATGGACCACATCATCCTGGCGGCCACGGCGCTGGGGCTGGGCACCTGCTGGGTCGCCGCCTTTGACCCGGCGGCGGCGCGGGAGGTGTTGGGACTGCCCCCGGAGATGGAGCCGGTGGTCTTCACTCCCCTGGGCTACCCGGCCGATTCCCCCAAGCCGAAGAAGCGCAAGGAAATCTCCGAACTGGTGCGCTACACAAGGTGGTGAAACGATGGACGTGCAAGCCCTTTGGCAACGGGTTCGGGAGGCCTGGGAAGCCATCTACCCCCACTACGAACCGGTGATGAGCCGGCTGGGCCGGGAATACGGGCTGGACGGTCCTTCTTTGGGAATCCTGCTGGCCGCTCTTACCTTCGAGCCGGAGACCACCAGCCCCGACCGCCTCCAGGTGCGCATCCCCTACACCGCGGCGGCCCTCTATCAGGCCCGACTGGAATCTCTGGCAGAGAAAGGCCACCTGGTCGAAGTGGGGAGTGGGGAGTACCTCCTCACCGAGTCCGCCCACCGGATGCTCCTCCACGCCATCGAGGAGATGCGAGACCGGATGGCCCGGGCCGATCCCCTTCCCCCGGCCGATTCGGCCCGGCTGGCCGGCCTGCTCGGCCGGCTGGTCCGGGCTGCCCTGGAGTCCCCGCCTCCGCCGGAACCCTGGTCCATGCGCCTGTCCTGGAAACTCATGCCGCCGGAGATGCCCCCACTTCCCTACATCGAGCAGGCCATCTCCTGCCTGAACGCCTACCGCGACGATGCCCACCTGGCCGCCTGGCGTCCCTCCGGCCTGAGTGCCCCCGCCCTGGAGGCGCTCACCCTCCTCTGGCGCGGCCAGGCCGATTCGCTGGAGACGCTCTCCTCCCGCCTGGCCCACCGCGGCCATTCCCCCCAGGTCTATGCCGAAGCGCTGGCGGAACTGCGCTCCCGCGGCTGGCTGGAGGGGCCGGACGAAGCGCCCCACCTGACCGCCGCCGGATGCACCTTCCGCGAGCAGGTCGAGGCCGACACGGACCGCTACTTCTTCGCTCCCTGGTCCTCCCTGGGGGTCTCCGAGCAGGAGGAAATGGGCCGATGGCTCTCCCGCCTGCGGGATGGGCTGAAGGGAGGGCCGGCATGATCTCCCCGGAGACGCTTCTGGACCTGCTCCGGAGCCGGCGCAGCATCCGCCGCTACCGGCCGGAGCCGGTGCCGGAGGAGATGCTCCGGCAAATCCTGGAGGCCGGCCGCTGGGCTCCCTCGGCCAGCAACCGCCAGCCCTGGGCCTTTATCGTCGTCCGCGACCCGGCCATCCGTCGCCAGGTGGCCCAGAACGCCGCCTACTACTTTGTTCGCTGGGCGCACGTGGAAGATGCCCCGCTCCTCATCGTCCTCTGTGGGGATGCCCGGAACGCCATCTACCGGCAGTTCCTGCGCGAGGACGTAGCCCTGGCCGGCTGCCAGATGATGCTCCAGGCCACCGCCTTGGGGCTGGGGACGTGCTGGGTCGGCGGGCTGGACCGGAAGGCCATCGCCGACATCCTCAAGTTGCCGGCGCATACGGAGGTGATCGGGTTGCTCACGGTGGGCTTCCCGGCCGAAAATCCCCCTCCGCCACCGCGCAAGGCCCTGGCCGAAGTCGTCCACTACGATGTCTACGGCAACCGCTCCCCCGAAGCGCGGGCCCGGGCCGGCCGCATCCGCTCCGGCGTGCTGGGCCTCCTCCTGCGCCGCCTGCGCCTGCCGCTGCGGTTCTGAAGGGGATGGAAGGCCCGACCCGGTCCATCCCCTTGCCTGAAAGCAGCCGGGTTGGATGGGGGAGGCGTGGAAGGTCGAGCCGCAGTAGGTACCGGAAGCATCTGTTTCAGTCTATCGTACGGGATTTCGGGCACAGGCCGGGAAGCCTATGCCACGCCTTTTCCCACCGGCCCCATCGAGACGAACGCGGAATGTCAGTTTGGCAGGGCAGGGGGGAAACACCAACCTGTACGGGCAGGCAAGATACTTGCCCGTACCTTCCGGGAGGGGCGGTTCCCAAACCGCCTGTACCGGATGGGATCGGCCAACCGGGGTTGGGGACTGGAACGGCCCCGCTGGAACGAGTCGGCAAGTGTGTCCCGATTTCTTCGTCGGCTTGCCTTGCCGGGCCGGTTGGCCTATAATAAAGCCAGGAGGATCGCCATGGCCGGCCGGTCAGAAAGCCACCGCAAGGGGGCAGAACCCTCCACAAAAAGGGCGGGGCGTCGCCGGCTGGGGCGCTTCGGCGAGGCAGTGGCCGAGGGTTTCCTGCGGCGGCAGGGCTATGAGATCGTGGAGCGCAACTGGCACTGCCGGCAGGGCGAACTCGACCTGGTGGGCCGGCAGGGCGGCGACTGGGTCTTTGTCGAGGTGCGTTGCCGGCGCGGAGACCTCTGCGGCAGCGCCGAGGAATCGATCACGCCGGCCAAGCAGCAGCGCCTTTTGCGTCTGGCGGAGGCCTACCTCCAGGCCCACGACCTGGAGGACGTCTCCTGGCGCATCGACGTGGTGGCCGTGGAGGTGGACCCTTCCGGCCGGCCGGCCCGGGTAACCCTGATCCCGGCGGCAGTCTGGGCCGAGGGAGGAGAGAAATGACGGAACCTGCCCTGACGCCCGAAACGATCCGGGAGCGCTTCGGCTTCCAACTGGCACCCGACGAAGTCCCCCTGAAAGCCTACACCCGCCATTGGATCGTCTTGGCCCGCCGGAGCACCCTGTTCTTGCTCTCCCTGCCGGTTGGTATCCTGGTGTTCTGGCTATCCAGCCAGTCCTTTCAGGGCCTGAACTGGGGCATCGTCCTGCCGGTCATCTTCTACCTGGTCAGCATCTCTCTGCTCTACTACTACGGCTATACCGACTGGCGCAACGACGCGCTGATCGTGACCGACCAGCGCCTCATCTACCTTGAACAGACCATCCTCCTTTCTCGCGCCGTGCGCGAGGCCATGCTGAGCAACGTGCAGAACGTGCGTTCCTCCAGTAGGGGGCTGCTGGCCTTCCTGCTCCGCTACGGCCACCTCCTCATCGAAACTGCCGCCCGGGAGATGGACATTTCCTTCGGCCCGATCCCGAATCCCCAGAAAGCCCAACAGGAGATCATGGCCCTCCTGGAACCACTCCGCGCCGAGATCTCCCGACAGCAGACCGAACAGACCCTGCGTCGCCACATCTACAGCGAGGAACTCCCGGAAACGCCCAAACCGGCTGACCGGCCGGCCCCTTCCCGTCCCCGGTGGTTCCTTATCCCTCCCAACCCCCTCATCGAGGGTGAAAACATCACCTGGCATAAACACTGGTATTTCCTCGTGCGCCGTCTGTTTGCACCTGTCCTGTTCCTGGTACTGGCCACGGCAAGTTTCTTCGTACTGCCGATCCTGCCCTTTCCGGTTCCCGGATGGGTTTACCTCATCCCGATCGTCCTCATCCCGGTCTCCCTGGGCGCAATCGTCTGGCGCTATCAGATCTGGAAGGGCGACATCTACACCCTGACGGCAACCCAGATGCATGACATCTACCGCACCCCCTGGGGAATCTTCGGCGAGGAACGCCGCACGGGCGAACTTATCCGTATCCAGAACATTTCCTTCCGGAAGCCGGGGATATTGGCCTGGATTTTGAACTTTGGCGACGTGCGCATCCAGACGGCCGGAGCGGAGGACTTTACCTTCGCCCGCGTCCCCCGCCCCGAGGAGGTCCAGCGCGAGATCCACCGCCGCCAGGAGCAGGTCCGCCGGAGGGAGCAGGAAAAGGAGCGGGAGCGCATCGCCGAATACCTGGCCATTTACCGGCGGCTGGAACAGGAACATTCTCGAGAATAGAGGTTATCCACAGCCATTCCACAGGCCATCCACTCACCACCGGGAGGAAAACCCGGAAGAAGGGGCAAGGGAAGGCAATATTTTGCCCTCGATTTTCGGTTCCTGGAGCACAGAACCGCTTGCCCACACTTCCCCTGCCCGGAGGAAAGACTTTTCCACAAGGGGGGGCTGGATGGGCCGTTTTGTATAAAAATTTCCGCGGGGAGGACCGTTTCAATATAAAGAATTGTTATACAAAAGGGCCTAAATCCGCTTGAAAGAACGGGGAAAAGGTGCTATGATAACAAAGCGTATGGCCTGATTCTCGACCTGACCGGAAAGGCGCTCGACATTCCAGGAGGTCTCTTTGAACGCACGGCAGGTCTGGCAGGCGGTTTTGGGTGATCTCCAACTCCGCCTTTCCCGTTCCGATTTCGAGACCTGGTTCCAGGGCACCTCGATCGTGGCCTTCGAGGATGGCCTGGTGGTTGTGGGCACGCCCAACTCCTTTGCCAAGCAATGGCTGGAGCGGCGGGCGGGCACCCTGATTCGCCGGGCCCTCTCCGACGTCCTCGGTTACACCGTGCAGGTACGGGTGGTCGTGACCGGGGGTGCGGGCGAGAAGACCGTCCCTTCCGGAGTGGAAACGCCCTCCCGCCGGAGGCCGGCCGGAGGGTCTCGCCTGGAGGCGGAGAAAAAAGCCCCGGTGTCGGGAGCGCCCCCCCTGCCGATGCCTTTCCCCGGCGGCCTGAACCCCGATTACACCTTTTCTACCTTCGTCGTTGGAAGCAGTAACCGTATGGCCCATGCCGCCGCCATGGCCGTCGCCGAGCGGCCGGCCCACGCCTACAACCCCCTCTTTATCTACGGCGGCGTCGGCCTGGGCAAAACCCACCTCCTCCACGCCGTCGGCCACTATGCCCTGCAACGGAACCCGGACCTGCGCGTGCTCTACGTCTCTTCCGAGACCTTTACCAACGAACTCATCAACGCCATCCGCCGCCAGGAGACGGAAGACTTCCGCCGCCGCTATCGCCATAACGACATCCTCCTCATTGACGATATCCAGTTCATCGCCGGAAAAGAAAGCACCCAGGAAGAGTTCTTCCACACCTTCAATACCCTGCACGCGGCCTGCAAGCAAATCGTCCTCACCAGCGACCGCTCCCCTCGGGCCATCCTGACCCTGGAGGAACGGCTGCGTTCCCGGTTCGAGGGCGGCCTGATCGTGGATATCCAGCCGCCGGACCTGGAGACCCGCGTGGCCATCCTGCGCACGCGGGCCGAGGAGCGGGGCGTCTCCCTCCCGGAGGACGTGGTCGAGTTTCTGGCCCAGCGGGTGCAGCGCAATATCCGCGAACTGGTTGGTTGTCTCAACCGCCTGCTGGCCTACGCCGAACTGAACGGCCTGCCGCTCACCGTGCCGCTGGCCCAGGAGGCCCTGGCCGAAATCTTTTTCCCTCCTCACCGCCGGGAACTTTCCCCGGCCCAGGTGATCGAAACGGTGGCCCGCCATTATGGGCTCCGCCCGGAAGACCTGCGGGGAAAAAGCCGCAACCAGGAGGTCGCGATCCCACGCCAGATCGCCATGTATCTCATCCGGGAAGAAATCGGAACCCCGCTGGCCGAGATCGGACGGGAATTGGGAGGACGCGACCATACCACCGTGCTCTACGGCTGCGAGAAGGTGGCCCAGACCATCGAGGAGGATGCCCGCCTGCGGCGCGAGGTGCTGGCCCTGCGGGAAAAACTCCACGCCGAAGCATAAAGCCGTCTGCATCACCGCTGGGGTAGCCGAAGGCAATGCCTTCGGCTACCCCTTTTGACAAATTCAAGATGTTAGTATATACTAACAATGAAAGTTAGCCATCACGGAGGCTGGACGATGGATCGTCTGGTGGCTCTGAGCACCCTTTCCCCCCAGGAAAAGGGGGTGGTGCGCCTCCTGCAGGGAGGGCGTGGATTTGTCGGTCGGATGGCTGCCCTGGGCTTTACTCCCGGGGCGACGGTGACGATGGTCCAGAACTTTGGCCGGGGGCCGATGATCGTGCTGGTGCGCGGCACCCGCGTGGCCCTGGGACGGGGAGAAGGGCAGAAGGTGCTGGTGCAGCGGGAGGGGGACGGCCATGCGGAGAGCCGTTAGGTCCACTCCCGCCGGCCTCTGCTCCTGCGAGCCTTCCCCAGGACGGCAGGAATGCCCGCCGGCCGCCGGGACGGTGACCGTGGCCCTGGCCGGCCAGCCCAATGTGGGCAAATCCACCGTCTTTAACCTGCTGACCGGCCTTTCTCAGCATGTCGGCAACTGGCCGGGCAAGACGGTCGAACAGAAGACCGGCCTGCTCCACTACGACGGCCTGGCCATCCGCCTGGTGGACCTGCCCGGCACCTACAGCCTCACGGCCAACTCCCTGGAGGAACAGATCGCCCGCGACTTTATCCTCCGGGAGCGGCCCGATGCCGTGGCCGTCATCGTGGACGCGGCCGCGCTGGAGCGCAACCTGTACCTGCTGGCCGAACTCCTGGCCCTGCCCGTCCCTGTGGTTCTGGGGCTGAACATGATGGATGTGGCCGAGCAGGAGGGACTTCACGTGGACGTCCCACTCCTGGAGGCGGCCCTGGGCATCCCGGTGGTGCCTATGGTGGCCAGCCGCAACCAGGGGGTGCGGGAACTGGTACAGCGGATCGTGGCCCTTCTGCGGGGGGAGGTGCCCTACCACCCCCACCGGCCGGAGATCCGGGAGGACCATCGGGCCGTGCTCGAGGAACTGCAAAGCCTCATCGAAGGATATATCCCCGAGCCATATCCGGCCGATTGGGCGGCCCTCAAACTGCTGGAGGGAGATCAGGAGATCACCGCCCTGGCCCAAAAGCACCTGCCGGAGGATATCTGGGAGAAGGTGCAGGAAATCCTGCACCACCACGAGGACGCCGTCCTGGCCGTGGCCGGCGGGCGTTACGACTGGATCGAGCGGATGATTCGCGCCGCCGTCTTCCGGCCGCGGGCCGGCCGGGTGACCCTGACCGAGCGGCTGGATCGCCTGGCCACCCACCCCTGGGGGGGCCTCTTCGTCCTGGCCGGAATTCTGGGGCTGGTCTTCTGGCTGACCTACACCCTCGGTGCACCGCTACAGGACTGGCTGGACGGCGTCATCGTCCAGGGGCTGGCCGACTGGGCCGGCCGGGTTCTTTCCGCCGCGCCGGGCTGGCTTTCCGGCCTGGTGGTGGACGGCCTCATCGGCGGCGTGGGGACGATGCTCACCTTCGTCCCCATCCTGATCATCTTCTTTGTCAGCATGTCTTTCCTGGAGGATGTGGGCTACATGGCCCGGGCCGCCTATGTGATGGACCGTTTCATGCATCCCCTGGGGCTGCATGGCAAGAGTTGCCTTCCCCTCTTCCTGGCCTTTGGTTGCAACGTGCCGGCGGTGATGGGCACACGTATCATCGAGGAGCGGCGGTCCCGCCTGCTCACGATCCTCTTGACCCCTCTGGTGCCCTGTACGGCACGTCTGGCCGTCCTGTCCGTATTGGCGCCGGCCTTCTTCGGCCCCTATGCCCTGTGGGCCTCCTGGGGACTCGTGCTCTTCTCCCTTCTGGTGCTGGCCCTGCTGGGCCTGACGCTCCACCGTGCCCTCTTCCGGGGCGAACGCTCCCCCTTTATCCTGGAACTGCCGCTCTACCACTTGCCCAACGCCCGGACGATCGGGCTGGCCGTCTGGCAACGGCTGCGGGCCTTTCTGCGCAAGGCCGGCACGGTCATCCTGGTCGTCTCGGTGGCGGTATGGGCGCTGGCCCATTTCCCCGGCGGCCGAATCGAGGAAAGCGTCCTGGGGTGGATCGGACGCGGCCTGGCACCGCTGGGGGCGCTCATGGGCCTGGACTGGCGCATGATCGTGGCTCTCCTGACGAGTTTTGTGGCCAAGGAAAACGCCGTGGCGACGCTGGGGGTGCTCTACGGAAACGGGGAAGAGGGATTGGCGGACCTCATAAGCGCCACGGTGAGCCCGGCCGGCGGGATGGCTTTTCTGGTCATGACGATGCTCTTTATCCCCTGTGCGGCCACTTTCGCCGCCATGCGCCAGGAGGGCGACTGGAGGTGGGCCCTGGTGGGAATGGGTCTGCTCCTGGTCGTTTCCCTGACGGCCGGGGTGGTGGTCTACCAGGTGGCCCACTGGGTGGGGTTGTAACGATGGGTGCGGCATTTCTGATCGCTCTGCGCGAAGGTCTGGAGGCTGCCCTGATCGTGGGCATCGTTCTAGCGGTGCTCCGGCGGCTGGGGCGGCCGGAGTACCGGGGAAGCGTGTGGGCCGGCGTGGCGGCCGCGACGGTCCTCAGTGCTCTGGGCGCGCTGGGGTTGAACGCCCTGGGCATCGTCCTGGAAGGCTGGGGCGAAAAAATCTTTGAAGGAACCACCATGCTCCTGGCCGCCGGCATCCTCACCTGGATGATCCTTTGGATGCAGCGGCAGGGGCGTGGAATCCGTGCCGGCCTGGAGGCCGATGTCCGCCGCGCCGTAGGGGGCGATGACCGGAGGCTCCTCTGGACCCTTTCTTTTGTGGCCGTGCTGCGCGAAGGGCTGGAGATGGCCCTTTTCCTGACGGCCGCCTCCTTCCAGGTCGAAGCCGGACCGGTCTGGGCCGGCACTCTGCTCGGCCTTGTGGTGGCCGTCGGGCTGGGCTGGCTCTTCTTCGCCGCCGGCAAAGGTCTGAACATGCGACTGTTCTTCGGAATCACCGGCCTGCTGCTCTTGCTCTTTGCGGCCGGACTGGTCGGCCGGGGCGTCCATGAATTCCAGGAGGGCGGGGGGCTCCCCACGATCGTCGAGCATCTCTGGGACGTCAACCCCATCCTGGACGAAAAGGGGCCGCTGGGATCGTTCTTGCAGTCCCTTCTGGGGTACAACGGCAACCCTTCGCTCCTCGAGGCAGTGGCTTACCTTCTCTACTTGGGGACAGTGGGTATCCTGGGCTACCGGCAGATGGCCCACGCTTAACCTGCCGAATGCTCCCCGGAAAGATGCGGGTCGGGTTGACCGACCGATCCTCACCCCCGGATGCGCGTTTTGGGGTGTCCAGGACACCATGCCCGCGACGATACGGTAGAGGGTCATTTGACAAAGGAAGGCTGTTATGGTATACTTTATAGAGTGAAATAATTGTCCGATAAAATATTCGGGCCGGCCGGAACGGCCGGCCATCCTATGGAGGAAAAACCGGCTTTCGCCCAAAGGATCGCCTATGTTCCGTCTGTTTCGCTACCTGAAACCGTTCCTTCCCCAAGTTCTGCTCATCGTCGTCCTGCTCTTTATCCAGGCCAACGCCGACCTGGCCTTGCCCGATTACATGTCCCGCATCGTCAACGTGGGCATTCAGCAGGGCGGGGTGGAGGAGGTCATCCCGGAGGCCCTGCGCCGGAGCACCCTCGAGCGCCTGGCCCTCTTCCTCACCCCCGAGGAGCAGGCCGACTTCCAGGGGCAATACCGGCCGGTGGACCGGTCTTCGCCCGATTACGCCGCCTATCTTCAGAAGTACCCGGCGCTGGCCCGGGAGACCGTCTACGTCCTGCAGCGCGCGGATACGGCGGTCCTGGAGCGGCTGCGGCCGGCCGTGGCCCGGGCCCTGCTCCTCGTCTTCGGCATCGAGCAACTCCAGGCCCATCCCGAACAGCCCCAGGCGCTGATGCCGGGATGGGCCGGCCTCGACCTCTCCCAACTTCCGCCGGGGACGGACCCCTTTGCCCTCCTGCGCGGGTGGTCGGCGGAGCAGCGCGCCCAACTCGGCGCCTTTGTTGACCGGCGCTTTGCCGCCCTGGGCGGCGAACGGGCACTTCTCCAGGCGGCGGCCCGGGCAGTCCAGGCGGAATATCGGGCCCTGGGCATGGACATGCTCCAGGTGCAGAACGTCTACATCCTGGGCGTGGGTGGGCAGATGCTCCTGATCACTTTGATCTCGGCCGTCGCCACCGTAACCGTCGGCTTCCTGGCGGCCCGCGTCGCCGCCGCCCTGGCCCGCAACCTGCGCCACCTCTTTTTTGCCCAAGTCATGTCGTTCTCCGGTGCCGAACTGGACCGTTTTTCCACGGCCTCCCTGATCACCCGTTCCACCAACGACATCACCCAGATCCAATCGGTGATGGTCTTCCTGTTGCGGATGAGTTTCTTCGCCCCCCTCATCGGCATCGGCGGCATCGTCCGTGCCTTGGGGAAGAGCACCTCGATGTGGTGGACCATCGCCCTCGCCGTGCTGGTGTTGCTCGGCATGATCGCCCTGATCTTTATCATCACCCTGCCCCGCTTTCGGCTGATCCAGGACCTGGTGGACCGTCTGAACCGAATCGCCCGCGAGAACCTGGCCGGCATGATGGTGGTGCGGGCCTTTAACCGCCAGAAGTACGAGGAGGAACGCTTCGACCGGGCCAACCGCGACCTGGCCCAGACCAGCCTCTTTGTCAACCGGGTCAGCATCATCATGATGCCGGGGATGATGCTCCTCATGAACGGCCTCACCGTCCTCATCATCTGGATCGGCAGCCATCAGGTGGCCCAGGCCACGCTCCAGATCGGCGACATGATCGCCTTTATGCAGTACGCCATGCAGATCGTCTTTGCCTTCACCATGCTTTCCATGCTCTTTGCCATGCTTCCCCGGGTGGACGTCGCCGCCGGCCGGGTGGTCGAGGTACTGGAGACGGAGGTCAGCATCCGGGATCCGGAGCACCCCCGGCCCTTCCCCGAACCGTTCGAGGGGAGCATCGAATTCCGCCACGTCTCCTTCCGCTACCCGGGAGCCGAAGAATGTGTGCTCCACGACATCTCCTTCACCATACCGGCCGGCCGGACGGTGGGCATCATCGGTACGACCGGCTCGGGAAAATCCACCCTAATCAATCTGATTCCCCGCTTCTACGATGTGACCGAGGGGGCCGTCTACATCGGTGGCGTGGACGTGCGCCAGGTGCGCCTGAGCGACCTGCGGGATCGAATCGGCTACGTCCCGCAGCAAAGCAACCTCTTCAGCGGCACGGTCGAGAGCAACCTGCGCTATGCCGACGAGGAGGCCGGTGAAGAGGCCATGCGCCTGGCGCTGGAGATCGCCCAGGCCGGCGACTTTATCCTCTCCCGGCCGGAAGGTCTGGCGGCCGAGGTGGCGCAGGGTGGGGCCAACTTCTCCGGCGGGCAGAAGCAACGTCTGAGCATCGCCCGTGCCCTGGTCAAGCGGTCGCCAATCTATATCTTCGACGATAGTTTCTCCTCCCTGGACTATAAGACCGATGCCCGCCTGCGCCGCGCCCTGCGGAAGTATGTGGCGGGGAGCACGGTGATCATCGTTTCCCAGCGGGTGGCGACGATCAAGGACGCCGACCAGATCCTTGTGCTGGACGAAGGACGCCTGATCGGCCAGGGGACCCATGAGGAACTCCTGGAGCGGTGCGCGGTCTACCGCGAAATCGCCTTCTCGCAACTCAAGTTGCAGGAGGTGCGGGTATGATGCCGCCCCACGCCTCCCGGATGACCCCTCCTTCCCGCCCCGGATTTCCGGGCCGTGGCCCCTTCGGCGGCCGGGGTCCGATGGGCCGTGGCCCGCTGATGCTGGGGCCGGTGGAAAAGCCCCGTGATTTCTCCGGCACCCTACGGAAACTGCTCGCCTACCTGGGCCCCCATCGCCGGACCATCTTCCTCGTCCTCCTGCTGTCCATCGGCTCCACCGTCTTTGTCATCCTCGGTCCGAAAATTCTGGGGACGGCGACGACGAAACTTCTGGAGGGGCTGATGGCGCAACTGGCCGGCACGGGCCAGGTGGATTTCCCCGCCATCGGGCAGATTCTCCTGACCGTCCTGGGGCTGTACCTCGTCTCGGCGGGGCTGGGTTATATCCAGGGCTGGCTGATGACGGACGTGTCCGTCCGGCTGACCTACCAGTTGCGCCGGGACATGATGGCCAAGATTCAGCGGATGCCCTTCCGCTACTTTGACGGCATCCCCCACGGCGAGGTCCTCTCCCGCCTGACCAACGATGTGGACACCCTCAACCAGACCCTCAACCAGAGTTTGATGCAGATCGTCACCTCCCTCGTTTCCGTCGTCGGCATGGTGGTGATGATGCTGACCATCAGTTGGCAGATGACCCTGGTGGCCCTGCTCATCGTTCCCCTCTCCTCCGGCGTGGTGACGCTGGTCATCCGCCATTCCCAGAAATATTTTGCCCGGCAGCAAGCCTACCTGGGCAACGTCAACGGCCACGTGGAGGAAACGTTCGGCGGGCACGTGATCGTCAAGGCCTTCAACGGCGAGGAGAAAAGCCTCCGCAAGTTCGACCGGTACAACGAGGCCCTTTACGGCGTGGCCTGGAAGGCGCAGTTTCTCTCCGGCATCCTCATGCCGGCCATGCGCCTGATCGGCAACCTGGGCTATGTGGGGGTGGTCATCCTGGGCGGCTACCTGGCCGTCCACGGTCGTCTGGCCATCGGCGACATCCAGGCCTTTATCCAGTACATCCATTCCTTCACCCAGCCCATCACCCAACTGGCCAACATCTCCAACGTCCTCCAGCAGATGGCGGCGGCGGCCGAGCGGGTGTTCGAGTTCCTGGCCGAAGAGGAAGAAGTCCCTGACACCGAGCAGCCGGTCCATCTGGAGGAGGTCCAAGGACAGGTCGAGTTCCGCGATGTCCACTTCCGTTACCTCCCCGACCGACCGGTCATCCGGGGATTTTCCGCCGCGATTCGCCCCGGCCAGAAGGTGGCCATCGTGGGACCGACCGGCGCGGGCAAGACCACCCTCGTCAAACTGCTGATGCGTTTCTACGATGTGGACGAGGGGGAGATTCGGGTGGACGGCCACGATGTCCGGCGTTTCACCCGGGCCGGCCTGCGCCGTCTCTTCGGCATGGTGCTCCAGGATACCTGGCTCTTCAACGGCACGGTGCTGGATAACATCCGCTATGGACGAGAGGATGCCGCCGAGGAGGAAGTCTTTGAGGCAGCCCGGATGGCCCACATAGACCGATTCGTCCGCACCCTACCGGAAGGGTACCAGACGGTCATCAACGAGGAGATGACCAACCTCTCCCAGGGACAAAAGCAGTTGCTGACCATCGCCCGGGCCGTCCTGGCCGACCCGCCCATGCTCATCCTAGACGAGGCCACCAGTTCGGTGGACACCCATACCGAGTTGCTGATTCAGGAGGCGATGGACAGCCTGATGCGGGGCCGCACCAGTTTCGTCATCGCCCACCGCCTCTCCACCATCCGCAACGCCGACCTGATCCTGGTCATCCGCGACGGCAACATCGTAGAGCAAGGAACACACGAGGAATTGCTCGCCCGTGGGGGCTTTTACGCCGAACTGTACAACAGCCAGTTCGAGCCGGTCGAGGAAGAAGCATGGCCCGAGGCGGAGAATCGCCCGGCGCTGGGGCCGGTGGGTAGCCTGGCCGGCCGTTGACCGTTTTGGCCGGCCGTGCTAGAATAGGGGCGGCGGGGGCGACTTTTCCCGCCGGGCAGGAGTGCGGCCATGCGTCAACAGGAGCGTCGTCGGATCTATGTGACGGTTGCCGGAAACATCGGGGTGGGGAAGAGCACGCTGGTGGAACTTCTTTCCCGCGAGTTCGGCTGGCAGCCCTACTACGAACTCGTCGCCGATCATCCCTACCTGGACGATTACTACAAGGATATGCACCGCTGGGGTTTTCACGCCCAGATCTATTTCCTCAGTCAGCGTTACGAGCAGCAACAGGAGATCTCCGACAACCCCCTTTCGGTCTGCCAGGACCGTTCGATGTATGAGGACTATGAAATCTTTGTCAAGGGGCTGCTGGAGCAGGGCATTCTCTCCCCGCGCGACTTTCAGACCTATCGCCGCCTTTTCTTAGCCCTTTCCCGTAGTGTGGACCGTCCTGACCTTTTGATCTACCTGAAGGCCTCGGTCCCCACCCTCCAGGCTCGCATCAACAACCGTTCCCGCCCTTATGAGCGGGCCATCCCGGCCGAGTACCTGGCCGTGCTCAACCGACGTTATGAAGCCTGGATCGAGAAATGGGAGATGTGCCCGGTGATCACCTTTGATTGCGACCAACTGGACTTTGTTCACCGTGAAGAAGACCGCCGGCATATCATCCAGCGTTTGCGTGAGTACCTGAACTATCCACCCGAAAGATGACGAACCGTCCTCCTCTGGCCCTGGTGATTCCCTGGTACGGGCTGGAGGCGGCCGGCGGGGCCGAGTTTCACGCCCGCCGGCTGGCCGAGAGCCTCCGAGAGGCCGGCCTGAGCATCCAGGTTCTTACCACCACAGGGCGAGATTCCTTTGCCGACCGGGGGGAGGAATACTACCCGGCCGGCCAGGAGGATATCCGAGGCGTTCCCGTATACCGCTTTCCCCTGCGCCGCGCGGGCGAACCTTCCTTCTTCCAGCAACATCCCGAACGGCTGGCCGGCCTGCCTTCCTTTCCCCGCGAGGAAATGGCCCTGCTCGACGGACTGGGGGCGGAAAGCAACGCCCTTTACGCCTATCTCTGGGAGCATCGCCACGACTTTTTCTTTATCTTCATGCCCTACCCTTACCCCACGACCTTCTGGGGTATCGCCCTCCTGCCGCCGGAGCGAACTTTTCTCATCCCCTGCCTGCACGACGAACCCTATGCCTACTATAGCACTTACGCCTGGGCCTTTCGCCGTGTGCGCCGGGTGCTCTTCAATTCGGAAGCCGAACGCGACCTGGCCGTTCGTCTCTACCATCTGCCCCCCGAACGCACGGCCGTCCTCTGGGAAGGAATGGACCTGCACTGGCAGGGCGATGCCGCCCGTTTCCGGGCCCGATACGGCCTTTCCGCGCCGTTCCTCTTTTACGTCGGCCGGCGCGACGCCGGCAAGGGCACTCCTTTCCTCATCAACGCTTTCTGTGAGTACAAACTGCGCCGGGGCGGCCCCCTGCGTCTGGTCCTGGCCGGCCGGAATCCGATCGAGATTCCCCCGGCCTTTGCCGGCGAGGTGGTGGACCTGGGCTACCTTCCCGAACAGGATAAGCACGATGCCCTCGCTGCCGCCACCCTCTTTGTCCACCCCTCGGGGGTGGAAAGTTTCTCCATCGCCCTGATGGAGGCCTGGCTTCAGGGGACGGCCGCCCTGGTGAACGGCAACTGCGCGGTGTTGCGCGAACACGTCCTCCGGAGCGGCGGTGGACTTCCCTACATAGGCTATCACGAATTCGAGGCGGCGCTGGACTATCTTCTGGACCGGCCGGCCCTACGGAGGGAGATGGGAAAACGCGGCCAATCGTACACCCGCCGGAACTTTCGCTGGGAGGAAGTGGTAAAACGCTTTATCACCGCCGTGTACGGGGAATAGCAAGTCCGATCGGAATTTCCGCGCGGGAAGAGGTCATGGTAAGAGCATTTCTGTCCGACCCGAGATCGGAGGAACGATGAATATGGAGCGACGGGCGGCTCTGCACCTGCCGCACGGTATCCTGAAACTGCCGGCCTTTCTCCCCGATGCCACGCGAGGTGTGGTGACGGCGGTGGATGCGCAGGACCTTCTGGCCTGCAACGTGACGGGCCTACAGGCCAACGTTTTTCATTTAATGCAAAAGCCCGGCTCCTCGGTGATTCGGGCTTTGGGCGGGCTGCACCGTATGATGGGCTGGGACCGCCCCATCGTTACCGATTCCGGCGGCTTTCAGGCCTATTCCCTGATTCGGCAGGGCAAAAAACTCGGCCGACTGGACGACCGGGGGCTCCTCTTCCGGCCGGAGGGGAGTAATCGCAGGATCCGCCTTACGCCGGAGAAATCGGTTCAACTCCAGTTCCGCTACGGGGCCGACATCCTCATCTGCCTGGATGACTGTACCCATCCGGACGATCCCCGCTCGGTCCAGGAAGAGTCGGTGCGGCGCACGGTCGCCTGGGCCCGCCGCTGCAAGGCCGAGTTCGAGCGCCTGGTGGCGGAAAAAGACCTCCCTCCGGAAAAGCGCCCGCTCCTCTTTGCCATCATCCAGGGTGGGGCTCTGCCCGAACTGCGCCGGCGCTGCGCCGAGGAACTATTGGCGATCGGCTTCGACGGCTTCGGCTACGGCGGCTGGCCGCTGGACGGGGAGGGCCGCCTGCTCACCGACATCATCGCCTATGTGCGTGAACGGGTGCCGCCCGAATATCCCCTCCACGCCCTGGGTGTGGGACATCCGGCCCACGTGGTCACCTGCGTTGGCCTGGGATACGACCTCCTGGACAGCGTCATGCCCACACGGGATGCCCGGCACGGCCGGCTCTATATCTGGCAGGTTCCTCCCACGGCCCCGCTGGAGGGGGAATGGTTCTCCTACCTCTACATCGGCGACGACCGGCACATCCGGGCGGACGAACCGCTTTCCCTTTATTGCGATTGCCCGGTCTGCACCCACTACAGTCGGGGCTACTTGCACCACCTCTTCAAACTGGGCGATGGGCTGTATCTTCGGCTGGCGACGATGCACAACCTCAGGTTTATGACCCGGCTGATGGAGCGGCTTGGGGGAGCGTGAGGCGTGTTGCGTGAGGCGTGTTGCGTGAGGCGTGTTGCGTGAGGCGTGTTGCGTGAGGGCAGGCGATGGGGCAATGGGTGAATGAGGATGAGCCGGAGGCGTTAGAACGGCTGGTACAGGCGGTGCGGGGAAAGCCTCGCTACCGCCATATCGCCGCCGATTTCATCCGGCACATCGCCGTCGGGGAACTGAGCAGGAGGCCGGCCTGGAAAGAAGCCCTGAAGGCTACCTGTCGGAAACTCCATCAGGTGGCCGGGGCGTACCTGGGGGAGAAGATGCCCTACGGCCACTGGCTGGAGGAACTCCGGGCGGCGTCTCCGGAGACGCTGCGGTCCGTCTGTGCCCGGATCATGGCCGGCCATTCTTCGACCCGGGAACGTCTGCCCCTGCTCGACCAATTCTATGCCACCTGCCTTTCCGGCCTGCCCCCCCTCCGAAGTGTCCTGGACCTCGGCTGTGGGCTCCATCCCCTGTCCATCCCCTGGATGCCGCTAATGGAAGGGACCCTGTACCTGGCCTGGGACGTTTACGAGGACCTGGTGGAATTCCTCAACGCTTTCTTTGCCCTCCTTCCCCTGCGGGGGCGGGCCGAGGCCCGGGACATTACCCAATCGCCGCCCGATGAGCGCGCCGACCTGGCCCTGATGCTGAAGACGCTGCCCGTGCTGGAACAGGTGGAAAAGGGGGCCGGCCGGCGACTGCTGGAAGGCATCCGGGCCGACGTGCTCCTGGTCTCTTTTCCCCTACAGAGCCTGGGAGGAAGGAAAGGGAAAGGGATGGAGGTGAACTATCCGGCCTATTTCGAGCAGACGGTGGCCGGCCGGGGGTGGCGGGTCCGGGAATTCCTCTTCCCAAACGAGGTGGTCTTCCGGGTGGAAAAATAGTCCCATTTGCCATTCGGGTCCATCGGTGATATAATTTCTCCACCAAAATCCTTTCTGCTCCTCTTTCGTGCCGCCCCGCACGGAGAGGGGCAAACCCGTAGAGAGGAGGACGCATGTGAAATATGAACTGATGTACATCATCAGCCCGGACAAGGACGAAGAGGGCACGACCGCCCTGATCGCCCGGGTGAAGGAGGCTATCGAGACGCTGGGCGGCAAGGTAGAAGAGGTGATGCATACGGAGCCGTGGGGGCGGCGGCGCCTGGCCTATCCGATCAAGAATTTCGAGGAAGGCTATTATGTCCTCACCCACTTCTCGGCCGAGGCCGGGAAACTGGCAGAACTGGAGCGCATTCTCCGGCTCAGCGACGGTATCCTCCGCTACCTGCTGACCCGTCGGTCGTAAGGGCAGGCCCAAATGTCGGGCAGGGGCTCCGCAGGCAAGGCAATACCTTGCCAGGGAGGAAAAAATGGCAGTGCGGGGATTGAACAAAGTGATGTTGATCGGCAATCTGGGGGCGGACCCCGAGATGCGGTACACCCCCAACGGCAGGGCGGTAACCACTTTCCGGATCGCCGTGAGCCGCACCTGGAAGGACCCTTCCACGGGAGAACAGCAGCAGGATACCCAGTGGGTGCGCATCGTTGCCTGGGCCCAACTGGCCGAGATCTGCGCCCGGTATCTTGCCAAGGGGCGACAGGTCTACGTCGAGGGCCGCCTGCAAACCCGGACCTGGGATACCCCCGATGGGTCGCGGCGCTCGATCACCGAAGTGGTGGCTCAAGACGTCATCCTGCTCGGCCCGCCGGCCGCCATCCCCGGGGCAGAGGAGAGGCCGGAAGTGGTCCGGGCGGAGGAGGAACTCCCCTTCATTGACGAAATCGGGACGTATGGGGAGGAACCCCCTGAGGAGCCGTTGCCGTTCTGATGCCGCAGGGGCCATGCGTTCCCCGGGTGCGGGTGCGATGGGCCGCATCCCTCTTTGGGGAACGGTGCGCACCCGCACCGGCATCGGGGACACGTACCGGGTGGGGTGTAAGGGCAGGGTATGCCCCGCCTCTACCGGTGGTTTGCCGTTCTCTACCATCGGATGGAATCGCCTGGAAACACGAACCGTGCGTCGGCTGGATATGGTTAGGAGGAAATCACGATGACCGAACAGCGTGGAAAAAGGACCGCCGGCCGGTCCAAGGTCTGTGCCTTTTGCGTGGACCGGGTCGAAGAGATCGACTATAAGGATGTCAAGCGCCTGCAACGTTATATCTCCGAGCGGGCCAAAATTCTGCCCCGGCGACGTACCGGGACCTGCGCCAAACACCAGCGGGCTCTGGCCGTGGCCATCAAGCGCGCCCGGCACATGGCCCTGCTGCCCTTTGTCCGGGTCCATACGGCTCGCTAAAGGCCGGGCCGGGGGAGAAAAACCGCCATGGGCAAGAAGAAGGCAACGCTGGCCAAGCCGCCCCGTCGGATGACCAAGAAGGAGCGTTCCCGCTGGCAGCGGGAGCGCCGCATTCAGCGCAACCTTCTCATCGTCCTGGCCGCCGTCGGCCTCATCGCCATCGGCGTACTCGTCTACGGCATCGTGGCCGAGTTGAACTATCCGAACCAGGTCATCGCCCGGGTCAACGGGGAGGAAATCCTGCGCCGCGATTACTGGGCGGCCCGCCGGATGGAACTGGTCAACCAGTGGTGGCAGGTCCAGCAGCAATTTAACCTCTACCAGCAACTGGGGATCACGCTGACCGATCAGCAACTGCAGACTTTTGCGCAGGATACCCGCAATGCGCTGCTCTCGCTGACCCAGGTGCGGCGGGATCCCATCAACGAGACCACCGTGCAGAACCTGATCCGGAACAAGGTGCTCCTCCAGGGAGCCAGAGAGATGGGGATCGAGCCGACCGCCGAGGAGGTGGATGCCTGGCTTGTACCCGATTGGACAACCCCGACCGGTACGTTGCCACTCAGCCCCACCCTCCCGACGACGGCCACCGTACCCACCCCACTGCCCACGCTGACGCCTCTGGAGCGAAGTAACCAGGTGGAGGTCCAACTGACGGACGTCTACAATGCGATCCGGAGGTCGGCGGGAGACTTTGCCGTGGGCGACCTGGGCTTTTCCGTCGCCGATTATATCGCCATGAAACGTTACCAGGCCCGGGTGAGCCTGACCCGCCAGAAGGTCCTGGAGCGCCTGAAGGCCGGCCTGCCCCAGATGGAGGAGCAGGTCCACGTCTCCCACATCTGGATCAAAGACCGCTCCGCCCGGGCCCGTCAGGTCTTTCAGGACCTGAAGCGCGGGCAACCCTTCGCCTCCCTGGCCGTACAGTACTCGGACGATGCCGCCACCCGCGACCGGGCCGGGGACCTCGGCTGGTTCCGCCGGGGCGATGGCCGCCTTCCGCCCCAGGTGGAGGCCGCAGCCTTTGCCCTCACGTCTACCGCCCCCTTCACCCTGACCCAGGATGGAGAAAATTTCCGCATCCTGCAACTGGTCGAACGCCGGGGCGAGGAAGTCCACCTGCGCCACATCGTCCTTCCGGTGGACCGCCGGCCGGAAGCCGAAACGTTGCTGGAGACGCTCACCCCGGAGACCTTTGAGCAGGTGGCCCGGCAGCGCTCCGAGGATTCGGATACCGCCCCCCAGGGAGGCGATCTGGGATGGATAACGCCGGGGACGGGCCAACTTTCCCCGACGGTCGAGGCGGCTGCCCTGGCCCTGACCACCACCAGCCCCCTCACCCTGACCCAGGATGAAGCGGGCGATTTCCACATCCTGCAACTGGTAGAGCGCCGGGATAGCCAACTTCACCTGCGCCATATCCTCCTCCGCAGCGGTCGAGCCAAAGCCGAAGAGGTATTGAACCTCCTCCGCTCGCGGGCCAAAGACTTTGCCCAGGCGGTCGTGGAGTATTCCACCGACCAGGAGACCGTGCAACTGGCCGGCGACCTGGGTTGGGTGGCGGAAGGCCGGAGCGGGCTTCCTCCGCAGGTAGAGGCGGCGGCCCTGACGCTGAGTACGACCAACCCCATCACGATGACCCAGGACGAGGAGGGCAATTTCCATATCTTGCAACTGGTCGAACGCCGGCCGGCCGAACTTCACCTGCGGTATATCCTCATCAAGTCGGCCGAGAGGCTGGCCCGGGATATTTACACCTATATCATGCAGGTCGAGGGCGAGGTGGAGCGGGGAAAGCGCTTCTACGAGATGGCGCTCAAGTACTCGGACGATACGACCAGCAAGGACAAGGGGGGCGACCAGGGTTGGTTCGCCCGGGATGCCTACCCCGAGATCGAGGAGCAGGCCTTTGCCCTGGAACCCCACCAGTTCAGCGAGGTTTTTCCGGGCAGCCTGGGCAGTTATCACCTTATCTGGGTCCACGAGCACGACATGAACCACCCCATAGACGAGCAGGTGCTGGAGCAACGGGCCCAGCAGGCCTTTGACGAGTGGCTTCAGGGCCGCCTGAAAGAGGCCGTGATCGAACGCTACCCGCCGCCCACGCCGACGCCCGTCCCGCCGACGCCCATTTCACCGACACCTACTCCGGAGCCCATCTTCGCCCCGCTACCTACGCCCAAGGAGTAAGAAGTGGCGCGAAAACTCCTGCTCTTCTCCCTGCTCCTGCTCCTTCTGGCCGGCTGCGGTCCCACTCCCAGCCCGACCGCCGCCCCTACGTCCCCGCCGCCGGCTTCGCCCGTCCCCACCCAACCTACGGCCGAAGAGGTCCTCTACGTCGCCCTGATCTGGCACCAGCACCAGCCGCTCTACTACAAGGATCCCGCCACCGGCCTCTACGCCAAGCCGTGGGTGCGCGTCCACGCGGCCAAGGACTATGTGGATATGGCGACGATGGTGGAGCAATACCCCAAAATCCACGTCACCTTCAACCTCACCCCCAGCCTTCTGCGCCAACTGGACGACATCGCTGCCGGAGCCAAGGACGTCTACTGGGCCCTGACCGAGGTGCCGGCCGAGGAATTGACCATAGAGCAAAAAGTTTTCCTTCTACAGCGCTTTTTCGACATCAACCGTAAAATTATCGCCCGTTTCCCCCGGTATCAGGAACTCCTCAAGATGCGGGGCGAGGATTTCTCCGAGGAGGGGCTACGGGCCACCGCCGCCCGCTGGACGGCCCAGGACTTTCGCGACCTGCAGGTCCTCTTCAACCTGGGCTGGACCGACCCCGACTTTCTGGCCCGGGAGCCGCTCCTTGCGCTGGTGCAGAAGGGACGCTCCTACGGCGAAGAGGACAAAGCCGTCGTCCTGAACGAACACCTGCGCCTGGTACGGGAAGTTGTGCCTACCCACCGTCACCTGCAGGAGACCGGCCAGATCGAGGTCACGATGACCCCTTATGCCCACCCCATCCTGCCCCTCCTGGTGGATACCTCCCTGGCCAAAGTGGCGCGCCCGAACCTGGACCTGCCGCGCCAGGCCTTTGTCTACGGCCGGGATGCCATTGCCCAGGTGCAGAAGGGGGTACAACTGTACCAGGAGCACTTTGGTCGGCTTCCGCGGGGGATGTGGCCGGCCGAAGGTGCGGTAGCCCAGCAGATCGTCACCATGGTTTCCCAGGCCGGATTGAAGTGGATGGCCTCCGACGAGGAGGTGCTGGCCTATTCGCTGGGTCTCCCCGGCTTTACCCGCAATGCCCAGGAGACCGTCCAGGAGGCCGACATCCTCTACCGCCCCTACTATGTGAGCGACGGACGCAACCCGCCCGTGGCCATCGTCTTCCGCGACCATCTCCTCTCCGACAAGGTCAGTTTCACCTACTCCGGCAGCAAGGGGGAACTCGCCGCACAGGACTTTATCCGGCGGCTACACGCCATCAAAGACCGCCTGGAAGAGGAGGGGGCACCGGGGCCCCATCTGGTCAGCGTCATCCTGGACGGTGAAAACGCCTGGGAATACTATGACAACGACGGCAAAGAGTTCCTTCATGCCCTGTACCGTCTCCTTTCGGAAGACCCCGAACTGGTCACGGTCACCCCCTCGGAGTACCTCTCCCGCTTTCCCGACCAGCCTACCCTGGAGAACCTCTGGGCCGGCTCCTGGATCAGCCACGACTTTTCCACCTGGATCGGTGAGGAGGAAGAGAACCGGGCCTGGGAGTATCTGAAGGCCGCCCGGGATATGGTCCAGGAGTACGTTGCCGGGAAAAAGACGGCCGACCCGGCCGTCCTTGCCCAGGCCCTGGACCTCATCTACGCCGCCGAAGGTTCCGACTGGTTCTGGTGGTACGGAGCCGACCAGGATTCGGGCGACGATGCCTCCTTCGACCGGCAGTTCCGCAGCACGCTCCGGCGTGTCTACGAGGTGCTGGGGGAAGCCGTCCCCGACTTTCTCTACGTTCCCATCATCGCCGAGCGGCCGGCCCCGCCCAGCGTTCCGCTGACCGGTCTCTTTACGCCGGAAATTGACGGGGCCGCCTCGCCCGGAGAATGGGATGCCGCCGGCCTCTACCAGGCCCCGGCCGGCTCCGACCTCCTGGGCCTCTACTACGGCCTGGACGCCGACCACCTTTACCTGCGCCTGGAGACTTCCCAGGACTGGGTGGCGATGAAGGCCAGCCTGGTGAGCCTCTATCTCTCTGTCCCCGGGGCCGAGGAGGTCAACTCCTTCTCCCTCTACGGCGCTTCCCGGGAGCCGCGCACCGTCCTCGGCTTCGGCGCCGCCTATGCCCTCCTCATCTGGGCCGATGAAGAGGGCCAGGTGCACGTTGCCCTCTCCCCGGCCCTGGGCAAGAACGAGTGGGGGGAACCCCAACCGATCACCACGACGGCCTATACCTCCCACACCCTCGAACTGGCCCTCCCCTTTGCCCGCCTGGGCCGGTTCGATGCCGGCGATGTGATCCATCTGCGGGCCGTCGTCTCCGTCGCCTACGCCGATACCCAGATCCTCCCGGCCACCGGCGTAGCCCGTATCGTCATCCCCGACCTGGGGAAGACGACCACCGTGCTTACCGTCGTGGACCCCGCAGGCGACGACCACGGCCCCGGCTTCTACACCTATCCCCTGGACGGCGTCTTCAAGGCCGGTTGCTTCGACCTCCTGACCTTCACCGTGGGCTATGATGAGGAAAACATCGTTTTCCGCTTCTTCATACGCGGTCCGGTAGAGAACGTCTGGAACTCGCCCAACGGCCTCTCGGTGCAGACCCTGGACATCTACATTGACCAGGACGGCCCCGGCGGCGGAGGAGCCCGACTGCTCCTTCCCGGACGCAACGCCGCCCTGGCCGAAGGCGACGGCTGGGAATATGCCATCTGGGCCGAGGGCTGGTATCCGGCCATCTTCCAGGCCGGCCCCGACGGGAAGCCCGTCCAGGCGGACGCCCCCTTCGACATCATCGCCGACCCGGTGCAGCGCAAGGTAACGATCCGAGTCCCCAGGGCCGTCCTGGGAGACACCCCGGAGAAGTGGCGGTATCTGGCGGTGGTGCTGGGGCAGGAGGGGTATCCCTCGAGCGGCGTCTGGCGGGTACGCGATGTGGAGCCCCAGGCGGCGCAGTGGCGTTTTGGTGGTGGCCCGGCCGATACCAACCACACCCGTATCATCGACGTGGCCTGGCCGGCCGGCCAATCCCCCACCCAGGAGGAAATGCTGTCCCGCTATACCCCTTCCCAGGAGACAAATCTGGACCTCCTGGGCCCGGACGACTTTGCCCTGCTTATGCCGATCGGGGCAGGGCAGACGGAGTAGACCTGGGTCGGGCCTGTAAAGGGGGCCGCCGTGTCGGATATGTCGTCCAGAAATAAGGACGAGGGCGTCCTGCAAGACGCCTCTACTCCGGGCGAACTTGCCGGCGAGCCGGCGACGTCCGTCCAACCGCCCACGGCGGCCTCCCCGGAACCTCCGACCGGAGAAAGGGGGCGGCCGGCCGGTGCTTCCGAGGCAGAGAGGCCGCCTTCCTGGCGTCCCTACATCCGCTGGAAGGAAATGCTCCTCCTTCTGGCCACGCCGGCCCTGTTGGCGTGTGGCCTGGCCCACCTGGCCCTCCTGGACCATGGCCGGGTGGGTGGGGAGGATCTCACCCCGGCCCTGGGCGCGGGCGTACTCCTCCTGGGAAGTAGCCTTCTTCTTTCCCTCCTCGGCTTTCGGGGCGAACAAACCTTCCTGCCACTGGCCGCGCTCCTCACCTCCGTCGGCCTTCTCTTCCTCACCCGGCTGGAGCCGGAACTTCCGGCCGCGTACGGGCCGGTCGGACAGCGCCAGTGGCAGTGGGCCGCCCTGGGGCTGGGCGTCTACCTCTTGACCCTGCTTCTGACCCGGCGCTGGGTCTGGCGCGGCCGGGTGATCTCCTGGGACCTCTTCCTGAAGCGCTACCGCTACCTTGTCCTCTTCTTGGGCCTGGCCCTGGTCGTCGTTACGATGTACTTTGGGGTGGAGGTCAACGGGGCGCGCCTCTGGCTGCGCCTGGGGCCCTTGCAGTTTCAGCCTTCGGAAGTTTTCAAAGTGACCCTGGTGATCTTTCTGGCCGCCTATCTGGAGGACAAGCGCGATCTGGTCAGTTTCCGCGGCTTTCGCTGGGGGCGTATTCCCCTGCCGCCCATCCCCTATCTCCTGCCGCTCCTCCTGATGCTGGGGCTTTCGGTAGCCGTGTTGGCCTTTCAGCGCGACCTGGGGGCGGCCATGCTGACCTTGGGCATCTTTCTTTCCCTGCTCTATGTGGCCAGTTCCCAGCCGGGCTATCTTCTGGTCGGCGGGGCGGGCTTCATCGGCGCCGTCTACGGCCTCTACCGTTTGAGCGAGGGGGTAGCCGGCCTGGCCCATGTGCGCACCCGCATCGCCATCTGGCTTTCCCCCTGGACGCATGAGGCGGCCTACCAGGTGGTGCAGGGGTTGTATGCGCTGGCTGCCGGAGGACTCCTGGGCCGGGGGTTGGGCCAGGGGACGCTCCATCTGATTCCGGCCGGCCACACCGATCTCATCTTCACGGCCGTCGGCGAGGAGTGGGGCCTTCTGGGAACGACCGCCCTCCTCCTCCTTTATGCCCTTCTGGTTGCCCGGGGGCTTTCCGTCTCCCTCCAGGCCCGAGACGGCTTCCTGCAGCTTCTGGGGGTGGGGCTGGCGCTGGCCCTGGCCGTACAGGTACTCGTCATCGTAGCCGGGAACCTGGCCCTCATCCCGCTCACCGGCATCACCCTGCCCTTCGTAAGTTACGGCGGTTCCAGCCTGCTCACCAACTGCTTGATCCTGGCCCTCCTTTCGCGCATTTCGGCTACCCGCCGGAATCCTGCCGAGCCGGCCCGGTAGGCCCTGCCTCGTCCCTCCCCGGCGCGAGGAGGGGACGATGAGGACGAGTGCCCACCGAAGGCCGGCCGGGAATGACGTCGATTGAAATCGGCCTTCTTGGGCGCCCTCGCGCCCACCGTCGGCCTGCGCCGACGCGCCCCCAGGGGCCGGCCGGCGCTTCGGGACACGCCTTGTACCCGCAGGGGCCGGTCCGCCGGCCGAAACCGGGGATGTCCTATCCCCCCCAGGGGGATGCCGGGAGGTCGGCGATTGAAATCGCCTCCAGGGGCGCGTTCGCGCCGAGCGACCGCCTGCGCGGTCGCTTCGCGCCGTCGGCCCGGCCCGCCGGCCGGAAGCGGGGATGCCCCCAGGGGGATGCGCGATGAGGATGAGTGCCCACCCAGGGCCGGCCGGGGATGGCGCCGATTGAAATCGCCCTTTTGGGGCGCCCTCGCGCCCACCGCCGGCCTGCGCCGACGGGCCAAGACCCGGCCCGCCGGCCGGGGATGCGCCGATGGAAATCGGCCTTCTCGGGCGCCCTCGCACCCACCGTCGGCCTGCGCCGACGGGCCAGGGCCCGCCGGCCTCGCAGGTCTCGCCACTTCCGCCCCGAAGCACCAGCCCCCAAATTGTGGTAGAATGGGGTGGGCAGGATGCCCCCTCCGGCATCGCCACCTACGACCTTCAGGTGCGGGTGGACGGAGGGGACTTTCGGGATTGGCTAACGGGGACGACGATGACCCGAGCGGTCTATATGGGCGGGCTGGGCCATACCTACGGCTTCCGCAGCCGGGCACACGACCGGGCGGGGAATGCCGAGGGGTGGCCGGCCGGGCCCGATGCGGAGACGCGGGTGGTGGCGCGGGTGCGCAAGACGTACTTCCTGGGGGCGCTTCCGGTGGCGGTGCGGCCGGTGGGGGAAGGCGGGGTGGCCGGGGATGGCGCCGATTGAAATCGCCCTTTTGGGGCGCCCTCGCGCCCACCGCCGGCCTGCGCCGACGGGCCAAGACCCGGCCCGCCGGCCGGGGATGCGCCGATGGAAATCGGCCT
>DAOUAK010000012.1:0-3834 GCA_034433695.1 Chloroflexia bacterium | reverse complement strand
GTTGGGCCGGCCGGGTCTATCGGACGGAAGACGGGGGGAAACGCTGGGAGCGAAGTTCGGCGGAAGCGGTACGGGGATGTCCGCGATGCCCTACGGGTCCGGTGGTGCAACTTCTGGTTTCCCCGGTGGATGGAGCCCTCTACGCGGTCGGCTCGGACAGTGGGGCCTTTCGTTCCACGGATGGAGGGCGGAGTTGGGAGAGGATGATCGGGGATGGGGGCCGGCTGGCCGTGGACGGGCTGCGGGGTGCGCTCTACCTGGCCGGCCGGCGGCTTTGGCGTTCCACGGATGGGGGGAAGACGTGGGACGACCTGAGTGCCGGGCTACCCTATGACCCCCGCACCCGGACCTATGCCACCTTTTGGGTGGGGGTGAACTCTGAGCCCTGGGTGATCTACACCCGGTATCACTATTCTACCGATGGCGGGGTCACCTGGGAGGCGCTGAAGGTTGAGGTCGGCTTTGTGCCCCGGCTGCTTGTGCCGGGGGAGCAACCGATGATTTACGGTTCGTTCAACGGGCGGGCCGGTCGGTACCGGGAAACCGAGTTGGGGGTGCCGTGAAGGTTTCCCGATTATGTAATGGTATGGCGATAGAGGTTTCGAGCAAGGAGGAAAAACGATGTCTAGAAGCCGCCGTTTCGGGGTCTTGGCCCTTTTGGGGTTGACCATAGGGTTTCTGCTCCTGAGTTCGGTGAGCCAGGCCGAGGAGGGAAGAGAAATTGTCCCCCTCATCCCCGTCCTGGAACACTCTGACGGGTCGGCGGTCTCCACCGGTCCGGGCGCGTTGCCTGCTACCATTGCCTCCGTTCCTACCCATCCGAAAGTCCTCTGTACCGGGAGTTGGGGCACTCGGTCTACTCGAAGCGAGGTTTCTCCGGCCCCCTCCTGGCGTGAGGAAAGGGAATCCCCTGGCGTTTTCTCTCACCGGGTTGTGGCGACCATCCCACTTACTCCCGGCGTTGGCTTGGGACCTGTCGACATCGCGGCCGATCCAAACAGTGCCCTGGTTTACATCGCCCATGCAAAGAACCGGGACATTGCCGTGTTCAGCGGGACCGAGGCGCTTGGCATGTTGCCTATCGGCCCGGTAAGTGAGGGGGAGAATGGCTGGCCCTGGTATTCGGTCCAGATAGGGGTACACCCCACCCGTGGGTGGCTCTACACCATCGAGGGCGGGGGGGATCGCTGCTATCCTCTACGTAAACGGTTTATCACGCAGGTTTTCTCGAACCCCGATGTTCCTTCGGCCACGATGAGCGATGTTCTTTCGGCCACCCTGATTCCCCTTATATCGTGCGAATTGTACCCATGGTAGTGACTGTGCGGTGACCGATATGGCCTTTCAGCCCAGGAACGGCTACGTGTATTTGACCGGCTATTCCCGGAGTGGGGCTCCTCTGAACTATGATATCGGGTACACCTGGATCATCTCGGGAAATTCTCTACTTCCTACCCGAATCTATCTCCCCGAGGCTCTACCCGGCTTCATCGCCGCCGATCCGGGACAGGGGTGGATTTATGTAACGGCAGAGTACACCGATTCGGTTTTCGTTATCAGCGGCACGACCCTCTTCGGCAAAGTGGCCGTTACCGAGGCCGGCCGGATCGAGGTTCAGCCGGCCACCGGACTGGCTTACATCCAGAGTGCCGAGGAAGATCTGGTCATTCTCAACGGGACGAGCAGGCTGGGGGAACTTCAGGTAGGCCCGATTGCCTCGATGGCCGCCGAGCCGAGGAGTCGTTACCTTTACGTCAGCCATCCGGCCAGCCCAACTGTGACCATCGTCAGCGGCACGGCCGTGTTGACCGAGGTGGCGGTGATCAGCCCCGGTGGCACCCTGGAGGTCCATCCGAGCACGGGGTTGGTTTACCTGCGGCATCCGGGGGCCTCCTTTGTAAGCATCCTCAGTGGCACAGAGGTGCTCACACGGGCGGCCCTGCTCGGCGATGGGGCTATCGAATCGAACCCGGTCAGTGGGCTAGTCTATGCCGTCGAAGGACCGACGACGGTAGCCGTTCTGGAAGGCACCCACCGGGAGGGCAATTTGTCGGTGGCGTTTCCACAACCCCGGAGCATGGAGTTCAATTCGGTGAGCGGGCAGGTGGTTCTCCTAGGCACCGGCACCTTCCCGGCCCTCTCGCTGATTGAAGGGGAAGAAATCGTCGCCACGGTTCCGCTGAGTTTTACGCCGGGGCCGATGATCGTCCACCCGAGTCGTGGGCTGATCTACCTGACGGCACCGGAGGAACGAGCGGTACAGGTGATGAGCGGCACGGCACTTCTGGCCTCCATTCCGCTTCCAGGAGAACCGCAGGACATCGCCGTTCAGCCCAGAAATGGTCTGGTCTATGTCCCCGATTCGGCCGGCTTCCTCGATGTGCTCGACGGTACCAGCCTGATAACCCTTTCGCTGAGCGATTCCCGGCTGGCCCATGTGGCAACGGATGCCGAACGGGGATGGATCTATGTAACGGAGGGGACAAAAGATGTAGTCCACATCCTCACGGGGACCCAGGTAGTAACCGAGGTCTACCTGCCATGGTTCCTTCCCGGCGTGGATCCCGGTTCCATCGTGGTAGAACCCCACAGCGGATATGCCTACATTAATGATGTGGAGCGCCTGTGGGTTCTCAGCAGCACCGGGGTGATCAGTCAAATCACCTTTTGGAACAAGCATGTGGAAAGTATGGCGGTAGCCCCAACCAGCGGTTATCTGTATGTCGAATTTGGGGTCGGGATGTTCGCCTGTACCCACATAGAGGTCGTGCGGCCGCTATGGGAAAAGGAGGCTTCTTGGCCGCTGATCTCTTCCTTCTCTTTCTTGCAGCCCCATCCCCGGTCCAGTTACTTCTATCTGGGCCAGGACGTCTATGGCAGCCTGCTTTCCATCGGGGTGGGGGCGACGTTGGTTACCACCATGACCGTGGGCGATGGCTCCTGGGTACGGTCCATGGCGGTGGACACCAGGACAGGGCAAGTCTATGTGGCAACCGATCATGCGATCGCCGTTCTGGAAGAGTACCTGCCCTACCGGTTCTATCTGCCGCTGGTGGAAAAAGGTGGGTATGGGGAAAGGAGGTGATGGATATGCACATAACCTGAAGGGTAGGAAAGTCTCGCGGTCCATATTCCAGGAGGTGTTTTCATGAGAAAGCCAAGTAACCTGTACATCGGTATCGCCCTATTGGCCGTGCTGCTCGTCCTTCCCGCACCGGGAGGGGAAGCGCTCTCCCAGGGGAAGTCGGTCGTCCCAGGCCATACGGCGCTTGTGGGACCTTCCCGGATGGCGGACCAGGACGGGCCGGCCGTTCCTCTTCCTTTCGCCGGAGGAGGGCCGGGGCCCGATTATCACCCTCTTATGGCCTATGATAGCCGGCGGGAGGTCACCGTGCTCCCTGGGGCACGGGAACATGATGGTACCGTGCTCCCCGGGGTGTGGGAATACGATGGTGTGGAGTGGCGTTTCTTCACCACCACCCACTCTCCCCGGGGGCTGTGTGCGGCCGGCATGGCCTACGACTCGGAGCGAGGCCGAACCATCCTGGCCGGGTTGCGCGACGGTTACATCGACGAAACCTGGGAATACGATGGGCTGGACTGGACACAGGTGCCTACGGCGAGTTCCCCTTCCGGTTTCGACGGGGCAATGGTCTATGACCGCGCCCGCCAGAGGACGGTGGCCTTTGGGGGGAGATGGTGTGCCAAGCCGGGGTGTGTGTACTACAATGACACCTGGGAGTATGAAGGCCTCGTCTGGAGGAAGGTGGACACCCCCCACACCCCACCCCGTCGGGCCTTCCTCGGCCTGGCTTACGATTCGGATCGCCAGGT